>DASSJW010000318.1:0-2135 GCA_035690995.1 Xanthobacteraceae bacterium | reverse complement strand
GGTCTTGCCGCCGACGCTGCGCCCGAGCGGGATCGGTCCTTTGCTGCCCCAGCTGCCGTCGCGCACATAGCGGTCGGCAAACACGATCTGGCGCGCCGACGCCAGCATCAGGCCGATGGCGAGATCGGCCACTTCGTCGGTGAGAATTCCTGGGGTGTTCGTCACCGGGATGTTGCGCTCACGCGCGGCGGCGAGGTCGACAGAGTCGGTTCCGACACCGAAGAGCGAGATCACTTCGAGCCGCGGGAGCGCCTCGATCAGCGCACGGTCGGCGCCTCGGTTGGCCTCGGTCGCGATGGCGCGAATGCGCGCCTTGAGCTCAGCG
Organism: Xanthobacteraceae bacterium; assembly: GCA_035690995.1. Classification (GTDB taxonomy): domain Bacteria; phylum Pseudomonadota; class Alphaproteobacteria; order Rhizobiales; family Xanthobacteraceae; genus VAZQ01. The sequence continues at coordinate 1,810 of DASSJW010000318.1, read as the reverse complement.
CCCAACGCGTCCGGTGCGGGCCGATTGAAGTGATGGGTGATCGCGAACCGCTTCGCGAGCTCGGCATTCGTCGCCGCGGGAAACGAGCCGATACTCAGCACATCGATCTTCATGCGCGGTTGCGTCCTGCCCCGCCCTCGGCTCGAGGAACGAGCCGAGCACGCGCCGCGAAGGATCGAAACAGCTTCACGCTTGGGGGCCGAACCGCGCCGCAGCCCAGCCGCCAAAGCTTCTTGAGCTGCTCCGCGCTGCACGGCCCCTCAGCACGCAGCCTGGAAGGAAACGTCAAGGCCATGTCCCGGTCACACCTCGAACACCTGCTTCGGCGTCTTGTGCAGGCACGCACCCGGGCCGCCGGCCTCGATGAAGTAATTGTCGCAGATCACCGCGAAGATGGACGGCGTCTCGTAGCCCGGATGGACCGCGAGATTCATGTGCTCCTCGATATTCATGGTTTCGTCGGCACGAACCAGCGGCCGTTCGACCAAGTCATAACCCTGGCCGTGACAATAGAGGCGAAGCTCCGCCGGCAAGCCGCGCCCGCGCATATAGTCGTCATGGCTCCTGGCGACGTCGGCGCAGGATGCACCCGGCTTGAGCAGGCGCAGGGTATGGGCCTGCGCCTCCTTCATCGACTCGAATCCGTCGATGAGCTCATTCGACGCCTTGCCGAGCACTATGGTGCGGGCAATCTCGGTATAGAAGCCACCCGGCCCGTTGTTTTCGATCAACAGAGTAAAATGCTCGCCCGGTTTGAGCGTGCGCGCCTGCAGGTGGCGATCGATGAAGCGCGATGCCTGGCCGAGGGGCGCCGACGATCCGAGAAACAGGCCCTGCTCACTGCCCAGAAGCCGGCCTTCGTATTGCGCCAGGGCGGTAACGTCATTGTCGGTCATGCCGGGACGAATCTTCCGCAACACGCGGTCGAAAATCTCGTCCTGCATCTCTGCGGCCTTGCGGATGAGGTCCTTCTCCTCTTCGCTTTTGATCGCCTTGAGGCGATCGACGAATTCGGTGGCATCCACGAACGTGGCCCTGCCTTGGAGCTCGCGCTCGATCCGCGCCACGAACTTGTACGGCATTGCGCCGCTGCCGACCCAACCGATGGTGCGATAGCCGCCGCGCTTGAGCGCCTCGGCGACGAGCTCGGCCTGGTATTCGTCGGTATAGGCCACGCTGGTGAAGGCCGGCGTGAAGATCATCTCCCCAACACCGCGGTTGGCCTCGTCGTCGCCATCAAGCCGGCGACGCCCGCCCCGCGCGCCCATGTCCACCACGGTCATCAGGTCGGAGGCCGGGAAGATGACGCTGCGGGGATAGCCGTTGCTCAGCGGCGTATCGGTGAACCAGCGGACATTGCCGCCGAGCCAATCGTTGTTGTTTTGCATGACCAGCGCATCGATCCGGCGCGCGGCCATTTCCCTGCGCGCCGCGGCCCAGCGGCGTTCGAGCTCATGCGTCGAGATGGGATTGAGAAGCCGTTCGTCCATGCTGTTCTCGCACTGAGGTCGTTGCTGATCGCGCCCGTCGGAGCCTGCAGCCGCCGGTCCGGCTAGTTCGCCACGCCGAGCAGGGCTGCCGCGTTGGCGCCCAGGATGCGCTCTTTTTCTTCGGCCGACAGGGTCTTGGTGCTGGTGACGAATTCGATTGGTTTCGTCTCACCCACGGGGTAGTCCGATCCCAGCAGCACCCGGTCCGCGCCCACTTTGTCGACCAGATGCTGGAGCACCGCGGTTTCGTACACGCAGGAATCGAAGTAGAGCATGCGCAGATAATCGATCGGAGGCTTGCTCATGTTCACGCGAGTGTT
>DASSJW010000317.1:0-2352 GCA_035690995.1 Xanthobacteraceae bacterium | reverse complement strand
GAACACCGGATTGCGGACCGCTTGTCCGGCGGCCAATCTGTTCTCGGGGAGCAACGGTCTTGAGCATTCGATTGAGCGGCGGTGAGCGCACCGCGATCATCACCGGCGCGGCGCGCGGCATCGGCGCGGCGACGGCCCTGGCGCTGGCCGCGCGCGGCATCGCGCCCGCGCTGCTCGTGCGCGATGCCGCCGCGGCAGCCGCCGTTGCCGACGAGATCCGCGCGCGCGGCGTCGCCTGCCGCGTCGAGACCTGCGACGTCGCCGACTACGGCAGCGTGCGCGCGGCGGTCGCACGAACGGCTGACGCGTGGGGTCGCCTGGATGCGGTCGTCAACAATGCCGGACAGGTCGACCCGATGGGGTTCATCGCCGATACCGATCCGGCGGAATGGGCGCGGGCCTTCGCGGTGAATGTGGTCGGCGCCTATCATGTCGTGCGCGAAGCCTTGCCGCTGCTGCTCCGGCAGGGCGGCGTCGTGGTCAACCTGTCGACGGGCGCGGCGCACACGCCGCGCGACGGCTGGTCGGCCTATTGCGGCTCCAAGGCCGCGCTGGCCATGTTCACGCGCAGCATCGCCAAGGAATACGGCGACAAGGGCGTGTTCGCCTACGGCCTGCAGCCCGGCCTGGTCGATACCGAGATGCAGGTCAGCATCCGCCGCGCCGGCATCAACGAGATCAGCCGCATTCCGCGCGAGCAGCTCGACAAGCCCGAGCGGTCGGCCAACGCCATTGCGTGGCTCGCGGCCGAGCGGCCGGCCGAACTCGCCGGGCAGGACCTGCACGTCAGTCACCCGGCATTCGCCGAACATCTCGATCGGTCGGATGGATCGCCGGCATGAGCCCAATGACCGTTACGATCTGCCGCGCAGGCGCGGACTACAAGATGACAGTCGACGACAGGCATAGCACGCGCTTCACGCACGAATGGAGTTTTCGGAACGGGCAGCAGGGAATTTCAGGGGGCTGATCGGAAATTTCCGCTGCGCATATCCACGTGTATCCTATGCTCTTGATGCGGTCTTGGGGTGGGGCGTCTCGACGTGAGCGAAAATGCTTATTTCCCGCGCCTGTTCAGCCCGCTGAGGGTCGGGCGGCGCACGCTGTGCAATCGGATTGCGCTGCCCGCCACGACGACGAACTACGGCGCGCGCAACCGCGTCACCGATCGCTGGATCGATTTCCTGGTGGAGCGCGCCAAAGGCGGCGCCGGACTGGTCATCACTGAAATCATTGCAGTCGACCCCGCGGCGCTCTGCCAAGCCTCGACCGTGACTGGCTACGAGGCCGAAAACGAGGATGGCTTCAAGCGAGCCGCGGAGGCGGTCGAGGGCGAAGGCGCGTGCCTGATCGCGCAACTTTGGCATCCCGGCCGCCAGCAACTCTGGAGTCCGGTGGCCTCTCCCAAGGGGATTTCCGATCAGCCGGACGCCTACAGCTGGACGGTGCCTCATGTCATGTCGACCGCGGAACTGCGGCAAGTGGCCGACGAATACGTGGCGGTCGCCAAACGCTTCAAGCGATGCGGCTTCGGCGGCGTCGAGCTGCACGGCGCGCACGGCTATCTCATCACACAAATTCTCTCGCCCTGGTCGAACCGGCGCACAGACGACTACGGCGGCTCGCTCGAAAACCGGATCCGGTTCGTGCGTGACGTCGCGCAGGCCGTTCGCCAGACTTGTGGCGACGATTTTGTCATCGGCCTCAAGATGCCAGGTGACGAGGGGGTGGCGGGCGGCATCGATCCCGATGAGGCGGCGCGGATCACCGCTGCGCTCGCGCGGCCGGGCCTGCTCGACTACTTTGCCTATAGCCAGGGCAATTTCACCTTGAGCCTGGAGAATCATGCGCCGGATATGCATTTCCGGCGCGGACATTTTCTCGACATCCATAAGAAGATGCGACTCGCGTCGGCGGGCGTGCCGGTGATGGCGATCGGCCGCATCGCGACGCCGGCGGAGGCCGAAGCCGCCATCGCGGACGGTGCCGGCGATCTGGTCGGCATGACGCGGGCGCTGATCGCAGACGCCGACTGGCCGGCGAAGGCGCGCGGCGGCAACGTCGAGGACATCAGGCCTTCGAGCTTCGACAATTTTGCCTGGGGCGAAATTCATGTCGGCAAGCCGCTGGCGGAACCGCACAACCCGCAGCTCGGCCGCAAGGGCGAATCCGCTTGGCGGCCGGCTCGTGCATCCACACCCCGCCGCGTCGCCGTGGTGGGCGCCGGTCCCGCAGGGCTCCAGGCCGCCCGCATCGCGGCGGAGCGAGGCCATGACGTGACGCTGTTTGGCGGATCATCCCAAGCTGGCGGGAAGCTGCGCTGGGAGGCCGGCCTTCCCGGCAGGGCGGAGT
>DASSJW010000316.1:0-2536 GCA_035690995.1 Xanthobacteraceae bacterium | reverse complement strand
ACAGTGGAAGCCGCAGCAGACCTGGCACATCTTGTCGGAACACGACATCGTCGACGGCATCGACGAACTCGGCGTGCTGCTCTACGGCCATGCCAAGAACGCGTACTGGTACGGCTCCCAACTATCGATCGAGGAGACGCGGCGGCTCGCGCCCTACCAGAACGCGACCGGCCTGCAGGTGACCTCGGCAGTGCTGGCGGGCATCGTGTGGATGCTGGAGAATCCCGAGCGCGGCATCGTGGAGGCCGATGAGATGGACTTCCGCCGATGCCTGGATCTGCAGCGGCCTTATCTTGGCCCGGTGGTCGGGCGTTACACCGACTGGACGCCGCTCGAGCGTCGCGGCGAATTGTTTCCGGAGAACGTCGATACCAGCGACCCCTGGCAGTTTACCAACGTCCTGGTGAGTTGACGGATCGGACGGCGTCGGCATCGGAGCGGGCGGCCCACGGCCGCCCGTTTTTGTTCCCGCAAATGTGCTCGCGTCCTCGCAGGCCAGCCGTTGCCGTCGAAAGGCACGACGTTTTGGCCCTTTTCTTACCGTGGGTCACAGGGCCCCGGCATTGAAACTTTCCGCGAAATCACCACAGTCTGGGGCCATGGACGGGGTCGGCGACAACCCGACTGGGCTTCGGGATCAAATAACTTTTTAGGCTCAAACAGATCGCAGGTGTGGTGATGAGAGCGTCGTTGCTGAAACTGACTGCCTTGGGCGCCCTTGCCTTGGGCGCCGTCGCCCTCGCGGGCGCTACGAGCGTGCCACTGCAGGCCGCCGACCCGTCAGCCGTAGGCATGTGGGAGCAGGTCGACGAGAACTCCGGCAAGCCCGAGAGTTGGTTCAAGATCGTGCAGCGCAATGGCGTTTACGAGGGCAATATCGTCAAGATCTTCTTCAAGCCCGGTGAGGACGAGAATTGGGTCTGCAGCAAATGCGAAGGCTCTGAAAAGGGTGCACCAGTTCTGGGACTGGCGCTGATCAAGGGGATGCGACGGAACGGCCTGTCCTACGAGGACGGGACGATCATGGATCCGCGCGATGGCGCGGTCTACCGCGCGCTGATGAAACTCAGCCCGGATGGTCAGAAGCTCGAGGTGCGCGGCTATCTTGGCATTTCGTTGTTCGGCCGCAGCCAAGTCTGGAACCGGCTCCCCGACAACGCGCTCGGACCCCAGCCTGCGGCGGCCCGGCCCGCCGCCAAGGGCGGGGCGCAGAAGAAACAATAGCAGCGGCGGTCGTCTTCTGGTCATGCCCGGACCTGACCCCGGGCATGAGAGAAGGAGCTTTACGGTGGATGGGATTGCCGGCGTGCGTCCGGCAATCGCGACCGACGGTCAGCGCGGGCTGCGCATCAACCGAGATCGATGACCCCACCTTCACCATCCTCGGTCCCGAAGGCGAGCGCGCTTCCCGTTGCGCTCCAGGCGAGCGCGGTGACCGGCGCGCCGCTTGGCCTGCGCGCCAGCACCTCGGCGCCATCGTCCACGCGCACCAACAGCACCAGCCCGTCGGCATAGCCAACGGCCACCACCTCCTGCTTGGGGTGACACGCGACAACCTCGACCTGCGCTTCCGCCGGCGCCAGGATGCGCGGCGTCTTGCCCATGGGGCCGTCCTTGGCCTGGAACGGCCATAGGATGAGCTGGGTCGATCCCGACGTCGCGAGCCACTTTCCTCCGACGGTCCAATCGAGCGAGCGGACGCGCGCACCGTAGCCCGACATCCGCATGTCCTTGCGATCGGCAAGGCGCCAGCCGTGCAGCGTCGCCTCCTGCATGGACGTGACCACGAACCGGCCGTCCGGGCTCATGCGCACAGCAAGATGCGAGCCCTTCCATTCCAGCGTCTCGGGCTCGCTCTGGGCATTCGGAAACCAGAGCGTGACCCCGTTGTAATGCGCGATGGCGAGGCGAACACCTTTCGGCGCGAACGCCAATCCGCCGACGGTCGAGGGCACGTCGAGCATGCGCTCGGGCCCCTTGCCGCTGCGCGCAAACGCCTGCTTGCCCGCCGACCACGCGACCGCGCCGTTCGGGCCGACCGCCACCCGGTCGATCCAGCGGCGCTTGCCGTCGGTGGCAACCACCGCGCTCTCACCTTGCGCGCCGGACGACACCACCTTGCCGTCGTCCCCGCCGGTGACAATGCGGTCCGCATCGGCCGTCGAGCACAGAATGGCGCCATCGTGCACCGACGCCGTGCGCGCGTCGCCCGTCTTCGACACCAGGAGCAGTGCCTCCTCGCCCCGCACGAACACCGCGGTCGTGCCGAGAAAATGCGCAGCCACGACCGGTGCGTCCGCCTTGACCGGCCGGGTGCGTTCCACGACGGAGGGGATATCATTCCTGGCTTCGGTCACGCGGAAAGTGCCTCCCTCACGTCCCCGGCGCGAGGGTAGCGAAGCGCGGTATTCCAAGTTGGGATCGCGGCGCTCGCTCGGCCGGGACGCTCACTTGCGTCACGCCAGACAGCTCTCGAAACCTTGTCGGATCTTGTCCTCGGGCAGATTGCGGCCGATGAAGACAAGACGGCTCTCGC
>DASSJW010000315.1:0-4370 GCA_035690995.1 Xanthobacteraceae bacterium | reverse complement strand
GAATACAAGGGCAAGCAGATCGGCCAGACCATCGGGCCGTCTGGCGGCACCACCTGGACTCGCGTCATGTTCGAGCGCCAAGTCCTGGGCGAGGACTATTGGAAGAAGCAGGCGGCGACCGAGGTGGTGCTGTTTCCCTCCGGCGCGCCGGCGGCCGATGCCCTGGTGCGGGGCGAGATCTCGATCCTGCCGTCGCTCTACAACATCGTTTTCACCAAGCAACGGGACGGCGCGCCGGTGGAGATCTTCTTCGCGCCCGAAGGCATGCCGATCAACCCTTACGCCGCGGGCATTACGGCCAGCGCGAAGAACCCCAACGCCGCCAAGCTGTTCCTGAACTGGTGCCTCTCGGCCGAAGGCCAGACCTTCATGATCAAGGAGCAGGGAAATCTGACCTCGCTCAAAGTCCCGCCGGTGCTGGCCAAAGGGTACGATCCGAACAAAGTGAAGTCGTGGGTGCCGAATTTCAAGCAGTACCAGGAGCTGCGCGCCACCTGGATCGAAGACTGGAACCGGGCCTACAATTATCGCCAGTGAAGGCCACGGACCGGTCTTGATGCCGTCCGAGCTGTCATAGCGAAGGGCCGCGCATGGCGACTGCACTCGATGTCCGCGATCTGCGCAAGCAATTCTCCGCTGGCCGACCGGCGGTGGATGGCGTGAGCTTTCACGTGCCGACCGGCGAAATCGTGGTGCTGCTCGGCCCTTCCGGTTGCGGCAAGACCACCACGCTGCGGTGCGTCGCCGGGCTCGAACATTCCACGGCCGGGCGGATCAGCATCGGCGGGCGACTGGTCTCTTCGCCTGCCGACGGCGTGCAAGTGCCGGCGCGGTTGCGCAACATCGGCATGGTGTTCCAATCCTACGCGGTCTGGCCGCACATGACGGTGCGGCAGAACGTGGCCTATCCGCTCCGGCACCGTCGCGTTCCGCGCGCCGAACTCGAGCGCAAGACCGGCGACGTGCTGGCGCTGGTGGGGCTGTCGGAATTCGCGGACCGTTCGGTGGTGTCGCTCTCGGGCGGGCAGATGCAGCGCGTGGCGCTGGCGCGCAGCCTCGTCTACGAGCCGCAACTCCTTCTTCTCGACGAGCCGCTCAGCAATCTCGACGCGCAACTGCGGCTGCGGCTGCGCGACGATCTTCGGCGCATCATCAAGCAGGCCGGGGTGACCGCGGTCTACGTCACCCACGACCAGGCGGAGGCGGTGGTGCTGGGCGACCGCATCGGTGTCATGCGCGACGGCAAACTATTGCAGATGGCGACCCCGGACGAGATTTATAATCGTCCGGCCGATCTCTTCGTCGCGAGTTTCACCGGCGCGTCGAGCCTTCTCACGGGCCGCGTGCTCGAGCGCAACGGCCAGTTCGGCATCATCGAAGCCGGTGGCCAGCGTCTCAAGGTGCTGATGACGCCCGACGTAAAGGCCGGCGAAGCGGTCAAGATCGCGGTGCGACCGGAGAACGTGCGGCTTGGAGCGCCGGGGCAGGCGGCGGCCGACAATCGCTTTACCGCTCGCATCGCCGGGCAGCGTTATCAAGGCACGCAGACCATTTATGAGCTTGCGGTGCTGGGCGGCCGGCTGGAAGCGCTCGAGCTTGGCACCAGCATGCGCCATGCGGTCGGCAGCGATGTGGAGGTCGTTCTCCCGCCCACGATGTGCTGGGCCTATGCGGCAGGCGATGACGCGCGGCTGGCGTAGCGCTTGCCGTCAAGTCGACGTGCTTCCACTCCAAATGCGGCAGGGGCCGACCGGTTGCATCGTCCGGTCGGTGGCCAATCCCGTACCACTGCTTCTATATTGAGCCAGAAGAAATTAAGCCGGAGGAACGCGCTTGAGAATTTGGACTCTGTTCGCAGGTGTCATATGCGCATCCCTGGCGTCGGCGGGGATGGTGGCCGCGCAGGCCATTACCGTCGGCGCGACCAGCAGCACGAGCGATGCGCCGATCTTCATCGCGGATAAGAAAGGCTATTTCCGCGATGAAGGCCTGGAAGTCAAAGTAGTCAACTTCCGCTCGGCCGCTGACATGGTGGCGCCGCTCGGCGCCGGTCAGATCGAAGCGGGCGCCGGCTCCGCCTCGGCCGGGCTCTACAATGCGGTTGCGCGCGGCATCAGGATCAGGATCGTAGCGGACAAGGCGTCGTCCCCGCCCGGCTACGGCGGCACCAAGATCCTGGTGCGCAAGGATCACGTCGACAGTGGGCGCTACAAGTCGCTGAAAGACCTCAAGGGCATGAAGTTCGCCATGAACGCGCCCGGCGTGAGCAATACATCGACGCTCAACACGCTGTTGAAGTCGGTCGGACTGAAATATTCCGATGTCGAGACCGTCGACATGCCGCTGCCGGACCATGTCGCCGCGCTCAAGAACAAGTCGGTCGATGCTTCCGCCTCGGTGGAGCCTGCGCCTGCGCTCGCTATTCGAGGCGGCGACGCGGTCCTGATCAAATCCGACGACGAGGTGCTGCCGAACCATCAGATTGCGGTCCTGCTCTATTCGGAGGACTTCGCGCTTAGGCGATCCAGTGCCGCCAAGCAGTTCATGCGTGCCTACATCCGCGCCGTGCGCTTCTACAACGGCGCGCTCGACCACGGCAGGCTCGAAGGCGTGAACGCCGACGAGGTCATAGCCATTCTATCGGAGGCGACACCGATCAAGAGCCGCGACATCTACAAATTGATCACCCCGACCGGCATGAACCCGGACGGACGCGTGAACAAGGAAAGCCTCGCTTATGATCTCGCCTTCTATACCGAGCAGGGGCTGATCAAGGGCACCGTGAATCTCGATGATGCGGTCGACGGATCATTCGTCGAGGCTGCGGTCAAGGAGCTCGGGCCATATCGGCGGTAACGCTCGGGCGGGTTAGGCGTCGCCACGGTCCGCGATGTGGATGGATGGAGTGGCGTATCACGGCAGGCCGATCCGCGGATGTCCTCGCGGATCGACTGCAGACCTGATGGAGAACGTCTTGCTGGACCGTCCTGCATCGATGCGCGAGCGCATTGCGATGTACAACGCCAATGCGCTGAAGATCGGCATATTCGGCGCCAACTGCTCCTCCGGCCGTTCCGCCACCAAGGTGCCGGAACGCTGGTCGGCGAGCTGGCCGGATTGCCTGCGGCTCGCCCGCTTGGCGGATGCGGCTGGGATCGATTTCATGCTGCCGATCGCTCGCTGGAAGGGCTACGGCGGTGAAACCGATTTCCACGGCAGCACGCTGGAAACCATCACATGGGCCGTCGGCCTCCTGTCGGCGACGGAGCGCATGACCGTGTTCGGCACCGTGCATGCGCCCTTGTTCCACCCGTTGATCGCGGCCAAGGAACTCGTGACCGCAGATCATGTCGGCCAGGGCCGCCTGGGGCTCAATCTTGTGGTTGGCTGGAACGAAGGCGAGTTCGAGATGTTCGGCGTGACCCAGCGCGAGCACGCCGCACGCTACGACTTCGCTCAGGAATGGCTCGATGCCGTCAAGCGCGCGTGGTCCGAGCCCGGCGAGTTCGATTTCGAGGGACAGTTTCTCAGGCTCAAGGGGGTGCGCGCCTATCCCAAGCCCTATGGCGGATCGCGGCCGATCATCATGAATGCAGGCTCGTCGGAGGTTGGGCAGGCGTTCGCCCTGCGCAATTGCGATGCGTTCTTCGTGGCGACCGCGGGCTCGCGAACGTCGCTTGAGGGTAACGCGAAGAAGGTCGCCGAGATCAAGCGCGCGGCGCAAAACTTCGGTCGCGAGATCGAGGTCTATACGGTCGGGCAAGTGATCTGTCGCCCGACGCAGAAGGAGGCGGAGGACTACTACCGCCACGCCATCATCGAGAACGCGGATTGGGGCGCGATCGATGGCATGCTCGCCAACAAGAGCATCACGCCGCAGACGATCCCGCCCGACGAGTACGTCAAGAAGCGCCAGTATTTCGCGGCCAATGCGATCGGCGGCTACCCATTCGTTGGGACGCCCGACCGCGTGGCCGATGAGCTCGAAAGCATCAGCAAGGCCGGCGTGCGCGGGATCGCGCTCTCGTTCGTCAATTATCTCGACGAGCTGCCCTACTTCTGTGCCGAGGTACTGCCGCGGCTGGTGCGGCTCGGAGCCCGCAGCCAGGTGTCGGCCAGCCGTTTTTCCTGATATGATTGATTTATTGGTGGCCATGTCCACAGCCGGGAAGCCGCGATGGCGGATCGCCGCCGCCACCATCAGAAAACCACATCAATCGGCGATGATTGTCTAATTGGCGGGCGGCGCGCGTTCAGGACACGTCCAGGGACAACGCTCATGTTAGCGTCAAAAGCTTTCAGCTCGCGAGGATGCGCCCATCCGTCTGTGGTTCAGCCTGCGGCGGGATCGAGCTCGGCCAGGTTCGGAA
>DASSJW010000314.1:0-5433 GCA_035690995.1 Xanthobacteraceae bacterium | reverse complement strand
GCGAGTTTTGCTAGTCGTTGCCGATCGGCTCGGAAAATGCCCGCGCAAGCGGCGGTCGCAACGCCGGGATTGGACATCGGCCGTCGCCACGACGATATGTGGGGTGGATACGAAAATTCCCGGAAATCGCGTGACGGACCGACCGATGCAGCCCAGACCCGAGGACCGCGAGCGCTCCGTGCTCGACGCGCTGCACCGGGCCGCATTGTTCTGCGACAAGAAAATCGGTTGGAACCGGCTGGGAGTCGTTCTCAGCGTCGCCATCATCGCGATTGCGGTGGTCGTGCTCTATCGTATCCTGCGCACTATCAATGCCGCCGAGGTCATCGAAGCGGTGGTGACCACGGATTGGCACGATATCGCGCTCGCGGCCCTGTTCGTCGCCGGCGGCTACTTCACCCTGACCTTCTATGATCTGTTCGCGCTGCGCACGATCGGGCGGGCCGACGTCCCGTACTGGGGGGCGGCGCTTGCCGGATTCACCAGCTATTCGGTCGGCCACAATGTGGGCGCCAGCGTGCTGACCGGCGGCGCGGTGCGCTACCGCGTCTACTCCGCCTGGGGCCTGACTGCCATCGAGGTCGCGAAGATCTGCTTCGTGGCCGGGCTCACCTTCTGGCTCGGCAATGCCACCGTGCTCGGACTGGGCATCGCCTATGCGCCGCTCGCCGCCAGCGCCATCGACCAATTGCCCGCCTGGATCAATCGCATCGGCGCCTTCCTCATTTTGCTCGTGCTGGGGCTCTATGTCTCCTGGGTCTGGCGCCGGCCCCGCATCGTCGGGCGGGAGGGATGGAGCGTTGCTTTGCCCGACGGGCCGCTGACGCTGTTGCAGATCGGCATCGGCATCATCGATCTCGGTTTCTGCGCGCTCGCCATGTACATGCTGGTGCCGGAGGAGCCCAATATCGGCTTTGTTACGCTGGCCGTGATCTTCGTCTCCGCCACGCTGCTCGGCTTTGCGAGCCACGCCCCCGGGGGCATCGGGGTGTTCGACGCGGCCATGCTGGTGGCGCTGTGGCAGTTCGACAAGGAAGATGTGCTGGCCGGCTTGCTGCTGTTCCGGCTGCTTTATTACATCGTCCCGTTCGCGCTTTCGCTCTTGATCCTCGGCGGCCGCGAGCTCGTGCTGGCGCTGCGGGGGGCACGACCGCCGCCGATCCAGTCGCTGCCTTCGCTGGCGCCGACCGACGTGACCACCGGAACGGGGGAGGAAAAGCGCGAGCTTCGCTGACTCGACCGCGGCTGGGGTGCGTGCTGCTATCGCATCAGGCGCATCAGCGGCTGGCCGACGCGAATGATCGCGCCTTCCCGCACGCTGTCGCACAGCGAGAAGCTTGCGGGTGCAAGGACGATCACCGTCGATCCGTGCTGGAACCAGCCCATTTCCTCGCCTTTGGCGAACGGCGCGTCGCAGGCCATGACATTGGGGCCGCGGTGCTTCGGGCTCAGCAGCACATCGAGAAAGTTGAGGCGGATGCTGGCAACGAGCACTGCCGCAACCAGCACCAGGGTCACGGTATCCCCGGATGCCGCGAGTTTCGTCCTCAGCAGGGCGCGTTCGTTCTTGCAGAACAGCTTTTCGACCCGGCGCAGCGCGATCGGATTGACGTTCCAGGTATCGCCGGAGACGTAGGTCACCCGATCGACGCGGCAATCATGCGGCGCGTGAAAGCGGTGGTACATGCTCGAGGTCAGCCGCAATGTGACGTAACGGCCGTCGCGATGGGCCTCGACCAGATCGCGGTCGCAGAGCAGTTCCTCCAGCGTGTAGGGGAATCCCTTGATCTGATAAAGATTCGTGCCGGCGATGGTGCCGGTCGCCCCTACGATGGCGTCGCATGGGCTCACGAGAATTTCGGCGCTGCGCTCGACCGGGCGCGCGCCGTCCTTCAGCTGCCGGATGAAGCAATCGTGCATGCTGCGGAATTTCGTGCTCCTCGCCTCCCGCAGATCGAGATCGGAGAAGAAGCGCCAGAGGCCGATGGAGATGTCCCGCACCAGCGGCTGCTCGATCTGGCTGAACCAGCCCATGAACTGGGTCAGCAGCCGGCGGGGGATCCGGTTGGTCAGCAGGAAATTGAGATCCTCCTGCTCGAGCAGCCGTAGAATCCGGGACCGCATCGTCATGGTGCCGTTAACTCCATCGGATAAACCCCGATTCGATGGAATGGGGCAGCACAACCTTGGCATTCTACGGCGTCGGGGCAGCCGCGGTGGCGACCTCGCTGGCGACGTTGCGACGGCGGCTGCAGCTCTCGAAGGCCAAGCACGCCTCGCTGACCGGGCATGCACGGATGGCGCGGTGGGTGGCGTCGTTCGTGCCGTTCTACCAGTACGACGAAATCCGCTTCTTCTGTTCGGACGACGCGCCGCCGGACATTGCCGCCCTTCGCCGCGACGGCTTCCTGCGGCTGTCCGCCCTCTACAAGACGCGCTATGCCGAAACGATCCGGCGCACCGACGAGGTCGCCGGCGGCATCTCCGACCTGCAGTTCACCGAGGCGTATCGCATCCCGTTCCAGTACGGCGCCGTCCTGCGCCAGCATCTGAAGTTCGGCGCCTTCGTCCAATCGTCGGAAGGCGTCACGGTCACCGACCTGGACGGCAATCGCTTCTATGACCTGACCGGCTCCTATGGCGTCAATGTCTTCGGTTACGACTTCTACAAGCAAGCGATCGCGCGCGGGCTCGAACGCGTGCGTGAGCTTGGCCCGGTGCTCGGCGCCTATCATCCCGTGATCGCCGACAATGTGCGGCGGCTGCAGGCCATCTCCGGTCTCGACGAAGTATCGTTCCACATGTCGGGCACCGAGGCGGTGATGCAGGCCGTGCGGCTTGCGCGCTACCACACCCGCCGCTCCCATTTGGTGCGGTTTTGCGGGGCCTATCATGGATGGTGGGGCGACGTGCAGCCGGGCATCGGCAACCCGGTGCCGACGCACGAGACCTACACGCTCAACGACATGTCCTGCGATTCGCTCCGCGTGCTGCGGACGCGGCGCGACATCGCATGCGTCCTCGTCAATCCGCTGCAGGCGCTGCATCCCAATGCGGGCGCGCCGGCGGATGGGTCGCTGGTCGACAGCTCGCGCAGCGCGCAATTCGACAAGGGCGCCTATGCCGATTGGCTCAAGCAACTGCGGACGGTCTGCAGCGAGAAGAACATCGTCCTGATCTTCGACGAAGTGTTCGTCGGATTCCGTCTGGCCGTCGGCGGCGCGCAGGACTATTTCGGCGTCCGGGCCGACCTCGTCACCTATGGCAAGACGCTCGGCGGCGGCCTTCCCATCGGCGTCCTGTGCGGCCGCAAGGATTTGATGCGCCGCTTCCGCGACGAGCGTCCGGCCGACATCTGCTTTGCCCGCGGAACCTTCAACTCGCACCCCTATGTCATGGCGGCGATGCACGAATTCCTGCAGCATCTGGAGACGCCGCAGGGGCGCGCGGTCTATCGCGATCTCGATCGGGTCTGGAACGAGAGGGCGCAGCGGCTCAACCAGCGGCTGGAAGCGGAAGCGCTGCCGGTGCGGGTGGCGAACATGTCCTCGATCTGGACCGTCTGCTACACCCGGCCGGCACGCTACAATTGGATGCTGCAGTATTATTTGCGGGCGGAAGGGCTGGCGCTGAGCTGGGTCGGGACGGGCCGCCTGATTTTCAGCCTCAACTACACCGACGACGACTTCACGGCGGTGGCGGATCGGTTCGTGGCGGCGGCAACAGCGATGCAGCGGGATGGCTGGTGGTGGTGCGACACCGCGACCACCAACAAATCGATCCGGCGGCGCATCCTGAAGGAGATGATCGCGCACAGGTTTTCGTCCAGGCGCGCGATCACCTGAAAGCGCCACGGAAAACCAACCACGGTCAGCCGGCGCGGGGCGCCTCTTCGGCATCCTCGTCGATCCAATCGGCATGCAGGTGCACGCCCGGGTCGATCAGCTCCCCGCGCATCAGGTAAAGCGGCGCCTTGTGATAGAGCTTGATGTCGTGGAATGGGTCGGTGAGGATCTTGGTCGCCCATACCAAGCCGGTCTGGACGTCCTTCGTGAAGAACAATTGGACGGTCCGGAACAGCAGCCCGCCCAGGCCGACCGCCAGCCAGATCAGTCCGACATGGCGCACGAATTCGAGGCTGCCGGTGTGCGGCGTGAAGATGCCGAATAGCGTCGGATCGAAATACAGCGGAAGCGGCGACAGCGCCCAGATCGTCATCAGGACCACCTTGCGCTGCAGATTGTAGCCGACCTTGATTTCTTCCTTGTACTCGTGGCTGGCCTGGTTCACCACGTCGTAGTCCTTGGGCTCGAAGAAGAAATGGCCGATCTGGCGGCTGGTCATCGCCACCAGCCAGCCGGCGAGCGCCGCCATGGCCGGATCCGTGAAGATCATGACATAGGCGAAGAGGAAGCTGATCGCGCTCAGCAGGTGCAGCGATTGATTGATCCTGCTGTGATGATAGTAGCGATGGTCATCCCAGCGTTGCACTCTCAGCGCCTCGAGAAATCCGTCCATATCGTCTCCCGCCTTTCGCATTCGTCAGTGCTATGTCGATTCGATGAATCCGATGTGACAGCCGGAGCACCCGTCCGTCGCGCGACGCTCATGGCCCCGCCGTCGGCAAGAGCAGTCAGACTGCGGCGCGTGCCGGCCGTTTTTCCTCGCGGGCGGCCGTCGCGCCCGTCTTGGCGAAGCGGATGAGGGAGAAATGCCCGAACGGTGGCATCGCCCGCCGCTCGATCAGCCGCATGCCGCGCGTCCGCTCGGCCCAGCGCGCGTAACGCTCGAAGGAGAATTCCGTGCGCCAGCCGAGCTTGCGCGCCATCGGCGCAAACCATTGCTCCAGTGCGCGCCGCAACCCCGCTTCCGCGCCCACCCGGCTGACCAGCACGATCTCGCCGCCCGGTTTCAATATGCGGGCGCACTCGTCGAGCGTCGCCTCGGGGTTCGGCACCGTGGTGATCACGTATTGCGCCACCACCACGTCGAACGAGGCATCCGGAAACGACAGCTGCTCCGCGTCCATCACCCAGAGTCCCTCGACATTGGAAAGGCCGAGCTCGGCGACCCGCTCCTGCGCCTTGCGCAACATCGGTTCGGAAATATCGATGCCGCAGATGCGGCTGCTGCGCGAATAATCCGCCAGCGACATGCCGGTCCCGATTCCGACCTCGAGGATGCGACCGCCGACGCGTTCGGCGGCGGCGACCGCGGCCTCCCGTCCGCGCTCGAAAACCGCACCGAACACAAGGTCGTAGACCGGCGCCCAGCGGGCATACGCTTTCGAGATCGTCTCCTTGTCGAGTTCGGTGTGCGACAGATAGGTCACGAGCTTGCTCCTTATCCTGATCTTGCGACGTGGTGGCGGCGGAGATCGGTTTCGCCTCGTCACCCCTGCGCACCCGCCGTCGCCAATCCTGTGCTCGGCGC
>DASSJW010000313.1:0-5534 GCA_035690995.1 Xanthobacteraceae bacterium | reverse complement strand
CTTAACCACGCCCGATGAATGAGGGCATGTGATTCGGCAGAATTGTCGCCTCATACAGGTTCACCTCCGGTGGCAAGCTGCACATGAGCACGACGATCTTCGCCACATCCTCAGCGGCCATCACGTAGTCGTCAGGTGTGGCACCCGGCCCAGCTTTTGTCCGGCCGCGCCGGGTCGAAAAGCTGCTCAGGGTTGCGCCCGGATGCAAAATCGAAGCAACGACACCGTACTTGCGGCCGTCCATGGTCAATTGGTGCGTCATGCCTTGAAGGGCAAATTTGGTTGCTGTGTACGGCAGGGAGTCCGCTCGTGGCGTTTTTGCCGAGACACTACCAATATTGATGATACGCCCGCCCTGCGGAGTCTGACTCTTCATGATCTTGACGGCCTCACGGCTGCATAGGAATGCCGCCGTGAGGTTCACGTCCAGAACCTCCTGCCAATATCTCAGCGTGATGTCTTCGATGGGCACATGGGTCGGGACTCCGGCATTGTTCACGAGGACGTCCACGCGACCATAGGTTTCGTATGTCTTACTGAACAGTTGGGCGACTTGGTCTTCGCGCGTAACGTCGGTCGTCACCGGCAGGGCGGTACCGCCCGCACTACGAATTCCGGACGCTACTTCCACGAGCATCTCAGTTCGGCGCGCGGCCAAAGCAGTTTTTGCACCGGCGGCCGCCAATGCTTCCGCAATTCCACGTCCAATACCATTGCTTGCACCGGTGACTATGGCCACTCGATCCAATAGCTGCTTGGTCATCGTGCCCTCGATCCTTTTCCAAAATCAGTGCGGCCCACCAGCTCCTTCCATCTCTCGATTTCCCCGGGAGGAAAAGCCGCCAGAGCATCTGCACCATCCGGAAACGGAACCGCATGTGTGCGAAACACGCTGCGCAATTCGATCAAGCAACGATCAACGCATCTAATGCGGTCGCCCCTTGTCCCTTGGCGTGTACCATGAGCGGGTTGACGTCGATCTCAGTCAGCTCGGGAACAGTCTGCATCAGCCGACCAATGGCCATGACCACCTGCGCGACCGCCGCGATGTCCGCTGGCGGCGCACCCCGGAAACCGGCGAGCAGCTTGGCCGTGCGCAGGTTGTGCAACGCCTCGACGATCTGCTTTTCGTCCGCACCGACCGGCAAAAGCTTCACGTCGCCCAACACCTCGACCCAGATGCCGCCGAGGCCGAGCAGCAATACCGTACCCCAGCCGGGATCGCGCTTGGCACCCACCATCAACTCAATCCCTTTCGGCGACATCTTTTCGACGAGGGCG
The DNA here is from genome assembly GCA_035690995.1 of Xanthobacteraceae bacterium. GTDB lineage: Bacteria > Pseudomonadota > Alphaproteobacteria > Rhizobiales > Xanthobacteraceae > VAZQ01. The sequence goes on along the minus strand of DASSJW010000313.1, from coordinate 4,253 downwards.
CCATCGAGCGCGATGCCGGGCGCAGCGCGTTTGACGTTTTCGACTAATGTGTCCCAGGCGGCGCGCACCGCGCTTTCATCGGCAAGATTCAAGATGACGCCGCCCGCTTCGGTCTTGTGCGACAGCGCCGCAGCCTGCGCCTTCAGCACCACCGGGTAGCCGATGCGCTTGGCCACCATGATCGCTTCGTCGGCCGTGCGGGCAAGTTCGCCGTCGGGCACCCGAATGCCAGCGGCTGCGAGAACCTTCTTGCCTAGCCATTCGGGCTGCGCGCCCTTGCCAAGCTTGGGTAGCCCCTGGATCGGCTCGGGCGGCATGGTCGCGATCGGACGGGCGAGCAAGCGGCCATAGCGTGTATAGAGCGCGATGGCGCGCATCATGCGATCTGACGATCGCGAGAATACGGCCGGGCTCTCGCGCACGGCTTCCATGACGTCGGGGCCGAGCGGCCAGGTGTCGCCGAGCGCGACCATTACTTTGGGCTTGGTCGATCCGACCATTCCTTTGTTGAAGCTCTCGACCGGGCGAGCGGCGTTGATCGGAAAGGAGAGGAACAGCATTCCGGTGTTCGGATCGTCGAGCAGCGCCTTGGCCGCCACGGACAGGGCGTCCGGCGCAAACCCGGCAGTGACGTCGAGGGGATTGCCGTAGTTCCCGTACGCGGGAAGTACCTCGCCGACCCTCTTCAGGGTGGCCGGCTCGAGTTCGGGAAGCTCAAGGCCGACTTCCTCGGCGAAATCGTTGGTCAGTCCCACATACGCGCCCGAGGCGGTGAGAATGCCGGGCCCCTTCGTAGGCGGTTCGGGATAGCGCACCAGGATCTGGACGAGATCCATCATCTCGTCCATGGTGTAAGCGACGATGGCGCCGGCATCCTCGACTTGCGTGCGCATCGTGGCGAAATCGCCAATCAGCGCGCCGGTGTGCGACAGCGCGGCCTTGCGCGCCTTTGCGCCGCGGCCCGCTTGCATCAGCACGATCGGTTTGCCGGCCGCGCGTGCGCGGCGACAGGCGGCGAGGAATTGCGCCGGCCGGCGGATCTGTTCGCAATAGAGCGCGATCACGCGGGTGGAACGGTCCTCAGCGAGGAACTCGACGAAATCGGTGCCTTCGAGGCCGGCCTCGTTGCCGGTCGAGATCACGTAGCTGAGCGGAAGGCCGAGGCCATCGGCGGCGCGCTGGAAGTGGCCGAGCAAGCCGCCACTCTGCCCGACGAAGGCAACACCTCCTTCGACGTTGCGCCGTGCCTCGCGCGCGAACAGCATGTGCAGCCACATGCCGTCGACGTTGTTCGTCATGCCGAGGCAATTGGGTCCCACGACCGCAAGTCCGGCCGCCCGCGCGGTGGCGGTGACGGCGTCCTGTGTCGTTTGATCGCCGACCTCAGCAAAGCCAGCGGCGAATATCATCGCCGAGCCGACCTTGCGGCGCGCGCAGGCCTCGATCGCCTCGTGGACGCCGGCAGCCGGCAGCGTGAAGACAGCGAGGTCCACGCCCTCGGGCAGTTCGTCCGGGCTCTTGAGCACAGGCCGGCCGTCGATCCGTTCGGTGCTGCGGCCGACCAGATGGATGTGGCCCTTGAAGTTGTTAAGCTTGAGCGATTGCAGGATCACCTGGCCCGCGCTCCCGGCGCGCGCCGACATTCCGACGATGGCCACCGATCGCGGGCGCAGGAACCTGGCGACGGCCTGGGGCCCGCGCGCGGCCTCCGGACCGGTCATGCCGCGTCCCTGTCCGGCTGGAACATGAGCAGATGCGTGCCGTCGTCGAGCGGATGCCAATACGGCTTCACCTTTATGCCGATCTTCAGCTCCTCGGCTTTACAGTTGACGATGTTGGCGATGAAGTTGACGCCAACGTCCAGCGTCACGCTCACCACCGCGTAGGGCTCGGCACCACGGAAGGCAGGCGTTCCGCGCTCAGTGATGGTGTAGGAAAACACCACGCCCTTGCCGGACACCTCGCGCCATTCGATGTCGCGCCGCCGGCCCGTGAAGATGCTCACCGGACGCGGGAAGTGCTGGTACTTGCCGGTCACCTTGCAATACTGGATGACGAGCTTCTTCTGCTTCGTCCCCTCCCAATACGGCTCGGAAAAATCGAAGTGCTTGATGGTGCGCTTGACGCCCAGCGTGTCGTTCAATGCTTTGGTCATGATCGCCTCACTCATTCCGGGACCAGAACCAAGGCCGCGCTCGAGCCCCAGTTGCGTCCGTAGTTGATCCAACCGATGCCCGTCACCAGCGCATTCCTGGTGTCTTTGACCTGACGTTTGCCGCCCTCGCCGCGCAGTTGCCGCACCGCCTCGACCAAGTTGTGCGACGAGCAGGCTGCCTGTCCCGCAGAAATCTGGCCGCCACCGGTGTTGAGCGGCAGATCGCCGTTGTAGGAGAAATCATGATCGCGGATGAACTGAACGCCTTCGCCCGCTTTGCAGAAGCCGAAGGCCTCGAACTGCAGCATGATCGCGATGATGAAATCATCGTAGGGATGGAACGAGGCAACGTCCTTGATGCCGATCGCAGCAGCACCGAGCGCCTTCTTGCCGCAGATTTCGTGACCGCTCTTGGTCACATCGACCAGGTTCTCGCCGCCCTTGAAGTTGGTCCGCTCGGCATAGCCAATCGGGATGATGCACTTGGAAAGCCCTTTTTCCTTTGCGCGCTTGCGGCTCATCATAAGTAAGCCTGCCGCCCCGTCGGTCCGCATGACACAGTCCAACAACCGAATCGGATCGGCGATGATGCGAGAGTTCATGTAATCGTCGATGGTGATCGGCACCCGCAGCTTCTCGCAGGCGTTCTCGTTCAAGAGCGCGTGGTTGCGCTGCGTCACCGCCAGCTTGCCCAACATCCGGTAGTCGAGGCCATATTTCGCCTCGTAGGCACGGGTGAGCAAGCCGAACGCGCCGGGCGGTCCCATCAGGCCGTAGGGGTCGGTCCACTCGCGCCGGTAGGAGTGGCTGTGGTCGGTTCGGTCCTCCAGCACGTGGGTGTCGGCAAACAACAGGAACGCGACATCGCACATCCCGTAATCGATCGCGGCGGCCGCGCGGGCGACGCAGCCTGCCGCCGAACAGCCACCGGTGTGGACCTGCTCGCAGAAGCCAACCTCGAGGCCCAGCACGTCGGCCGTGGTTTGCGCCCAGAACGGATTAGCGGCACCGGTGCCGGTCAGTCCCGCCATCACCAAGCCATCAATCTCGTCTTTGGCGATGCCAGTCTTGTCGAGCAACTCCTCAAGAATCTCGCCGGACAGTACCCAGACGTCGCGGTCGCTTTTCTCCATCACCTTGGTTTCGGCGTAAGCCACGATGGCGTTGTCACGCAGAGTCATCGTTCACTCCCGTTGAATATTGAATGTTCCGCTTCTTGTGGGTCACGCGACTCCGAGATTGCTCTACTCCGGCCGCACCCGCGCCGCGGTCTTGTCGAGGAATTGATGCATCCGCTCGATCGACTCGGGACTGCGGGTGTATTCCGCCACCATCCGTTCGAAGAACAAGCCATCGTCGTACGACATATCCTGGATGCGCGGCAGGCTGTTGGTGATCGCAAAGTTCGACAAGGGTGCGTTCTTGCAGATATTCAAGGCTAGCTCTTTCGCCTTGGCCATCGCCTGCCCCTTCGGCACGACATACTGTACGATGCCGTAGCGCTCGGCGTCGTCGGGCTTGAGCACTCGACCGGTCAGCATCATGTCCTGCATGCGGGCAAAGCCGAGCAGCCGCGCCACGCGAACCGAGCCGCCACCGCCGATAAAAATGCCGCGCGTTCCCTCCGGTAAAGCGAAGAACGTCGTTTCGTCCGCGACACGGATGTGTGCGGCCGCGGCGGTCTCGAGTCCACCGCCCAACGTCGCGCCGTGCAGCGCCGCGATGAAGGGAATGTTGCCGCGCGCCATCGCTTCAAAATAGGTGTTGCGATTGAACGGAAACGGCAGCCGCTCCGAGCGGCCGGTTTTCCAGTTCTCGGCCGCCCAGCGCAGGTCGAGCCCGGCGCAGAAGTTATCGCCATGGCCAAAAATGATGCCGCACTTCGCCTCCTCGCCAGCGCGATCGATGGCCTCGCGCAACTGCTTCATCACAGTCGGGTTGAAGCAGTTGCGCTTGTCGGGGCGGTTGAGGCCGACAAGGGCGATGTCTCCCTCCAACTCGTAGGTGACCGTTTGCTCTTCACTCATGAATGGCTCCTGGTTCAACGGGACATGGTAGCGCTCGCACTACGCAGTTAGGCCAGCAATTGCGACATAGC
>DASSJW010000312.1:0-4520 GCA_035690995.1 Xanthobacteraceae bacterium | reverse complement strand
AGGCCGCTTCCGCACGCGATTGACAATGGTATCGGTCACCGCCTCGGTGTCGGAGAGCTGCGAGCCGGGGGGCAGTTCGATGCCAAGCATCGAGCGGGCAGTGTCGGTGACAGGTAGAAAGCCGCTCGGCAGAAGGGATGCTCCGGCTAAGGACGCAGCGAAGAAAAGCAAGCCGAGCACCACGGTGATGAAGCGATATCGTACCGCCCCGGTGACGAGCCGGGTGTACAGGCGCAGGGTGCGTCCATCGCTATTTTCTTCGTGCTGATGCGGCCGGAGAAAATAGGCCGCGAGCATCGGCGTGATCATCCGCGCGCAGAGCAGCGAAAACAGCACCTGTACCGAGACTGTTATGCCGAATTGTTTGAAGAACTGGCCTGGAACCGATGGCATGAAGCTCGCGGGGATGAACACCGCAACGATCGCCAGACTGATGGCGATGACCGCCAGGCCGATCTCGTCGGCGGCCTCGAGCGCAGCCTGATAGGGCGACTTGCCCATCCGGATATGCCGCACGATGTTTTCGATCTCCACGATCGCGTCATCGACGAGAATGCCGGTGCTCAGCGTAATCGCCAGCAAGGTCACCATGTTCAGCGAGAAGCCGAGCAGTTGCATGACCCAGAAGGCCGGAAAGATCGACAGCGGCAAGGTGAGTGCCGCGATGACCGTGGCCCTCCAGTCGCGCAAAAACAGGAACACCACGATCACCGCAAGGATGGCGCCCTCATACAGCGTATGCATCGCCGATTCGTAGTTTCCCAACGTGTGGACGACCGAGGTGTCGATCAGCTTGAGGTCGACGGTCGGGTTGGCTGCCTTGATGGCCTCGATGCGAGCAGCAACGGCGTCCGCGAGGACGACATCGCTTGCGCCTTTTGCACGCAGAATATTGAAGCCGACGACAGGTGCACCGTCGAACCGCGCAAAGGTCCGAGGCTCCGCAATCGTGTCGGTGATGAGTCCCAGGTCGTCCAAGCGTACTTCGCCGCCCGCCGGCAGGGCGATCCTTGTCGCAGCCAGGTCGGCCACCGTCTTGGCGCCGGCGAGGGTGCGGATGGCCTGGTCGCGGCCGCCGATCTCGGCGCGCCCGCCCGCGAGATCCACGTTGCTGCCGCGAAGCTGGCGGCTGACATCGAGCGGCGTCAAGCCAACGGACTGGAGCCGAACCGGATCGAGCCCGACCCGGATCTCGCGCTCGACGCTCCCGATGCGATCGACCCGTGCGACCCCGCGAACCCCCTGTAGTGCTCGGATGACCACGTCATCCACGAACCAGGAGAGTTGCTCCGGCGTTTTACCGGGCGCTATCGCGGCGTAAGTGAGGATCGGAAGACCGGCAATGTCGACGCGCTGGATCATCGGCTCGTCGATGCCGCGCGGGAGATTGGCGCGGATGCTGGTCACCGCGTCCTTAACGTCATTGAGTGCGCGGTCGGTGTCCGTCTCCAACCGGAACGTGATCGTCGTGCTGGATATCCCGTCGGTGATGAGGGAGTTGATGTGGTGGGCGCCGGCAACTCCGGAGACGGCATCCTCGACTGCCTTCGTGACCCGCGACTCGAGTTCCGCGGGCGCCGCCCCGAATTGTGTGACCGTGACCGAGACGACGGGAACATCGACATTCGGCATGCGCGTAACCGGCAGCTTGGTGAAGCTGATGTAGCCGAGCGCCACGATTGCCCCCGCCATCACGAGAGGGGGAAGCGGGTGCCGTATCGACCACGCCGAAATATTGATCGCCATCAGCGTCCTCCCGCTTGAGCGGACTCGTCAGCAAAAAAGATCGGCCGCCAGCCGTCGTGCAGGCGTCATTATCATCGGACTATCCCGGTCGCAAAGCCTCGCGCAGGAAGCCGCCATCATAGCCTGCCAACGGCATCCGACCAGGTGAACACCGCCCCTGCACCTCGAAGCCAACGCATCTCCATCGCTCGACAGTCTGACCGTAATCCCGGGTCTCGCGACCGCAACAATCGTGTCGAACGCGCGCAACTCATTTTGCACGCTACTATGGCAATCGCGGGTAGAAATGTCATCAGCGCCTTCAGCGCTTGGCTCTCGCGGCATCAGGCGAGACTTTCTGCGTCATGACCGCTCGATTGTGTCGGTGCCCTGACCTGCGGGCAAATACGCTGGAGCTATAATGGCGCAAGGACAGGTTCGCTCGATCGTCGGCATTTGCACTTCTTCTGGCTGCTCGGTGCCTGAGACCGGATTTGAATTTGCTGCAAAAGCATGGATGAATGTCCGTCCAGCCGGAGGGCCGGGACCGTGCTAGAGCGTGCGCGCGATCAAGATGCTCAGCGGAGGCTGGCGGCCGGACAAGGGTCGCGGCGTTCACCGGCGACGAGGCCTCAAGCATGAGCTGCAAATGAAACTCCGTCGCGCATTGTGGCCCCGCCGCGCCAGCCAGCCAGAACCAACGCCGATAGTCGAGTCGGGGCTAGCGACGTCTGGTCTCGACATCATCCGCCCGATGCCGCGCCGCAGGGTGTCGCATTCGATGGACAGCGTCCTTGTCGACCTTCCCAGGGCGCGGCGGGTCGTCTTCAAGGCGGGGATCATCCGGCCCATCGGCAGGCTATTCGTCTGGCTCTGGGGCTTTCTACGGTTCTATTTCGGGAATGCTTTCGACGCCTTGCTGCGGCGGTCCAGTGACCAGCGCCGCGCCGTACGACTGCGTCGTGTGTTCGAGGATGCCGGCGCGACTTTCGCAAAGCTCGGCCAGCAGCTGTCCATGCGCGCCGATATGTTGCCCTATGCCTATTGCGCCGAATTGGGCAAGATGCTCGACCAAGCGCCGGCCTTTCCGACGCAGCAAGCCATCGAGATCATTGAGCGCAATCTTGGCAGGCCGCTCAGTGACGTGTTCGAGGTTTTCGACCCCGAGCCGATCGGTTCCGCGTCGTTGGCTTGCGTCTACCAGGCCCAGTTGAAGACCGGCCAGAAAGTGGCGGTCAAGGTGAGGCGGCCCGGCATCGGTCCGCTGATTGCGGCCGACTTGCGTGCGCTGGACTGGATCCTGATCCTGGGGGAAACGCTAACGATCATTCCGCCGGGGGTCACGCGGCGCTTCCGGCAGGACTTCGAGACGATTCTGTTCAATGAGCTGAATTTCCGCGCCGAAGCGCGGTACACGGACATATTTCGTCGGCGGGCGGCCAAGCGCAAGAAGGGCGTCACGGCGCCTCGCATCTATTTCCAGTACTGCACCGAAGAAGTGATGGTGAGCGAGCTCGTCTCCGGCGTGTGGATGTGGGAGCTCATGGCGGCCGTCGACAGCAACGATCAGGAGTTCCTGGCGAAGGTCCGTCGCATCGGCATCGAGCCAAAGTCGCTGGCACGCAAGCTCGTCCTGGTCATGCAACACGAGGTGCAGGAAGAGCTTTTCTTCCACGCCGACCCGCATCCCTCGAACCTCATCATCATGCCCAACAACGGGATTTGCTACATCGACTTCGGCGCCATTGGGCGCTTCTCGACGCAAACCCGAAAGATTTTCCGCGAGCTCCAGCATCATATGCTCAGAGGCGACATCGGCCGGATGGTCAACTGCGCCCTCACGCTCGCCGGGCCGCTTCCCCCTATGGATGTCGAGACGGTTCGGGTTGAGATGGAGAAAATCTACGCCGACACGGTCTACGCCATGAAAAGCCAGGACGCCGAGTGGTGGGAGAAGACCTCGGCGCAGGCGTGGCTGCGTTTCCTGGAGGTTTCGCAGAAATTCTCCCTGCCCGCCAGCTTCGAGACGATTCAGTATTTCCGGACCTCGTTTGCCTACGACGCCATCGTCACGCGGCTGAACAAGGACATCGATATCTCAAGGGAGTGGGAGACCTACAAGCGACAAGCTGGCAGGGAAGCGCGCCAACGCGTGCAAAAGAGCATGCAGGCGAGGCGTCGTGGACCAACGGATATGGACTACCTCCAGATGGAGGAGTTCGGAGATGTGGTCACCCAGTTCTTTTTTCAGGTGCAGCGAAACATCGAGAACCCGATCATCCACTTCAGGAATATCGTCGGAAAGATCGCTTACATCGCGTCGCTGGTGATGAAGCTCGGCTACATGATCGCTGCCGCCGTGGGCATTGGCCTGATCGCCGACGCCATTTCGCGGCGGTGGTTTGGTCGCCAGATCGACTGGGGCTCGATGCTGGACTCCGCGACGTCATTTGGATGGGTGCAGCTGATATTGATTGCAGTTCTGCTGATACTCATTCGCAGAATTGTGATCCGGCTGAATATGCCCGACACCCGGCTGGGTCCCGAGCGATAGCATACGGCTATCGCCGGTCGCGATCCGGGCCTTCATTTATCGAAATCGAAAGCGGAACGCCTTGGGCATCCGTGCAATCCATGTGCCCGCTCGAGCTGCCGGAGAACTCACCGTTGTAGGTGCATTGAGCGCCACCGAGCGAGATTGCCGCCTGGATCCGGGACGATGAGCTCGATTTTAAGATCTGAAACCTGATTTCGCCGGGCTTTTCTTCCGGGCCGTTTACACTGCACAGCCCGAC
>DASSJW010000311.1:0-5229 GCA_035690995.1 Xanthobacteraceae bacterium | reverse complement strand
CGCGATGATCCACGTCCCCGGCGAGCCGGTCTGGGGCTACAACGGGTCCGGCCGCGCTGGCGCGCGCGCTTCGCTCGAGGCGGTTGTGGCGCAGGGCCTGCGCACGATCGCGCCGGACTCGATCCATGCCGTCACGGTGCCGGGCGCGGTCGATGCCTGGGCTGCGATCGTTGCGACCCACGGCCGCTTTTCCCTCGACCGAGCGCTGGCGCCGGCGATCCACTACGGCGAAAGCGGATTTCCGGTCGCTGCACGCATCGCCTGGGATTGGGCGCAAGCCGTCGGCAAGCTCCGCGCCGATGCCGGCGCCGCGCGCCATTTCCTGTTCGCCGGACACGCCCCGGAGCAAGGCGACGTCGTAACGTTGCCGGCGCTGGCGCAGTCACTCAAGGCGATCGCGGCGGAGGGCCCTCGCGTCTTCTATGAGGGTCCGCTCGCCCGGGATATGGTGGCGACGGTGGCCGCACGCGGATCCTTCCTCCGCACGGAGGATTTCGCCTGCCATCGCGGCGAGGTGGTCGCGCCCATCACCGCGAACTACCGCGGCCTCGACGTGCTGGAATTGCCACCCAACACCCAGGGCCTGACGGCATTGGTCCTGCTCAACATCCTCGAGCGCTTCGATCTCGCCGCGTTCGATCCCGACGGCGCCGACCGCTTCCATATTGCGCTCGAGGCGGCGCGGCTCGCTTATGGCGTGCGCGATGCCCACATCGCCGATCCCGCCACCATGCGGGTTTCGCCGCTGGATCTGCTGGACAAGAACTTCGCGGCGACGCTTGCCGGCCGCATCGACCGTGCGCAACGCGTGCCGTTGCCGGCTGTCCCATCGCCGGGCGACGATACTGTCTATCTCACGGTGGTCGATCGCGACCGCATGGCGGTTTCGCTGATCAACACGCTGTATTCCACGTTCGGCGTGGGCATCTGCACGGAGCAGACCGGCATCATGCTCACCAATCGCGGCGCCTGTTTCGTGCTCGACCCCGACCATCCCAACGCCTTCGGTCCTGGCAAGCGGCCGATGCACACGATCATCCCGGCGCTCGCCTTCCGCGCGGGGCGGTGCGAGCTCTCGTTCGGGGTCATGGGTGCGCACTACCAGCCCATGGGCCACGCGCAGCTCATCACCAACATGGTCGACTACGGCATGGACGTGCAGGCGGCCATCGATGCGCCGCGCGCGTTCTTCGTAGGGGAAAGCACGATCGCGGAGCGCGGGCTGCCGGAAGCGGCCATCGGCGGCTTGCGGCAGCGCCGCCACAACGTGTTGCTGGCGCCGTCGCCTTGGGGGGGCGGGCAGGCGATCCGCATCGACTGGGAGCGGGGCGTGCTGATCGGGGGCTCGGATCCGCGCAAGGATGGCTGCGCGCTTGGATACTGAATGAGGTTGCCCCGTCCGCGCGACGCTAGGACGCCTTGTCCTCGCCCTTGTCCTTGTCGCTCAGGCGCTCGAGACGCTTCTGCATCTCTTCCATCTGGCGTTTGAGATCGTGGATCTCGTCGCCGGCGCCGCCCGGTTGCGGTGTGGTTCGGTCCGGCTCCGCGCCCGCCAGTCCTTCGCGCCGGGCGAACGGCGTGAACATGGCAAACGCGCGCTCGAACATTTCCATGTTCCGGCGCACTTGGTCCTCGAGCGCGCCGAACGGGCCGCCGCCGAAAGCCTGCGCCATCTGGTTTCGAAACTTTTCCTGCTCGCGGGTCAGCGAGTCGATGGAGACCTCGAGATAGCGCGGCACCAGCATCTGCATGCTGTCGCCATAAAAGCGGATGAGCTGGCGCAGGAAAGCGATGGGAAGGAGACTCTGCCCCTCCTTGTTCTCCTGCTCGAAGATGATCTGAGCCAGCACCTGGCGGGTGATGTCCTCGCCGGTCTTGGCATCGTGGACGAGAAAATCCTCGCCCGCCTTCACCATGGACGCGAGGTCTTCAAGCGTGACATAGGTGCTGGTGCCGGTGTTGTAGAGCCGCCGGTTGGCGTATTTCTTGATGGTGATCGGTTGATCGGACTTAGCCATGGCGCGCACGCTCGACGATGATCTGTTTGAGTACGACATGCGTGATGTCATCGCCGGTATTGACGTCGTAGACCACGAAGTCCTCCTCGTCCTCCACCAGGGCGCCGAGGTCATCGATGCTCACGTAGCTGCCCGCAGCCGGATTATAGAGCCGTCGGTTGGCATATCGCTTGATGACGACCGGTTCTGCCGGCATGACGATCTCGGTTCGCGCCTGTCCCGTGAGCAGCATAGCCTGTTTTTTTTGAACGCGGCCACCGTTTTATCGGACGCCGGCGGCGGGCAGGGTCCGCTCCGCAGGCCTTCCCTCGCACACAATTGATGCAGGACAGCCCGGCGATGCTTCCAATTGACAGGCCCCCACCCACATCCAAGGATGCGGCCACGGGCGACCGATCACCGCCGCGTCATGCGGGCGTTGCCAGGAGCCGATAGTGACCCGATAGGCGAGTTACCGTCGCCGTCCAGCCGAAATGAAGGGAGTTATGAGATGAAGGACGATATCGTCATCGTCAGCGCGGCGCGCACGCCGGTCGGCGCCTTCAATGGGGCGTTTGCGGCCCTGCCCGCCCACGAATTGGGGAAGGTGGCCATTCAGGAGACCCTCAAGCGCGCGGGCGTCGAGGGCGCGCAGGTGTCCGAAGTCATTCTGGGTCAAATCCTCACGGCCGGTCAGGGCCAGAACCCCGCCCGCCAGGCTTCGATCGCGGCCGGCATCCCGGTCGAGAGCCCGGCCTGGGGCGTCAACCAGCTCTGCGGCTCCGGGCTGCGGGCGGTGGCCCTCGGCTACCAGGCCATCCTCAACGGCGATTCCGAGATCGTGGTGGCTGGCGGCCAGGAGTCGATGAGCCAGGCGCCGCACTGCGCGCATCTGCGCAGCGGCGTCAAGATGGGCAATTTCGAGATGGTCGACACCATGATCAAGGATGGCCTCTGGGACGCCTTCAACGGCTACCACATGGGCAACACCGCCGAGAACGTTGCGCGCCAATGGCAGATCACCCGCGCGCAACAGGACGAGTTCGCGGTCGGGTCGCAAAACAAGGCGGAGGCGGCGCAGAAGGCGGGAAAATTCAAGGACGAGATCGCGCCGGTCACGGTGAAGACCCGCAAGGGCGACGTGGTTGTCGACGCCGACGAGTATCCCAAGCACGGAACCACGCTCGATGGGATCGCCAAGCTGCGGCCGGCCTTCGCCAAGGACGGTACGGTCACCGCCGCCAACGCATCCGGGATCAATGACGGTGCTGCTGCGGTCGTGCTGATGACCGCGAGCGAGGCGGCCAAGCGCGGCAAGACGCCGCTCGCGCGGATCGTGTCCTGGGCGCATGCTGGCGTCGATCCCGCAATCATGGGGACCGGACCGATCCCGGCTTCGCGCGCAGCGCTCAAGAAGGCGGGCTGGAACATCGGCGATCTCGATCTGATCGAAGCAAACGAGGCGTTTGCCGCGCAAGCTTGCGCCGTCAACAAGGACCTCGGCTGGGACCCGTCGAAGGTCAACGTCAATGGCGGGGCGATCGCGATCGGTCACCCGATCGGCGCCTCCGGCGGACGCGTCCTGGTGACGCTGCTCTATGAGATGCAGAAGCGCAACGCCAAGAAGGGGCTCGCCACGCTTTGCATCGGCGGCGGCATGGGCATTGCAATGTGCGTCGAGCGCTAGAGGGAGACAGGCGACAGAGCAGCACGATGACGGCGGACGACCGATGATGATTCATCGGTCTCTTGGCGTGCGTCGTCTGCCGTGTCCACACGAGAATAGGGTTCGTCCAGGGAGGAGCTGACATGTCACGCGTTGCGGTGGTGACGGGCGGAACGCGCGGAATCGGGGAAGCGATATCGAAGGCTCTGAAAGCCGCAGGTTACAAGGTCGCCGCCAACTACGGCGGCAACGACGACGCGGCACAGAAATTCAAGGCCGCGACCGGCGTTCCGGTCTACAAATGGGACGTCTCGTCATTCGACTCTTGTGCCGGCGGCCTCAAGCAGGTCGAGGCAGATCTCGGTCCGGTCGAGGTGCTGGTCAACAATGCCGGCATCACCCGCGACACCATGTTTCACCGCATGACGCCCGAGCAGTGGGGCGCGGTGATCAACACCAATTTGAATTCCCTTTTCAACATGTGCCGTCCGGTGATCGAGGGCATGCGCAGCCGCAAGTTCGGCCGCATCATCAACATCTCCTCCATCAACGGCCAGAAGGGGCAGATGGGCCAGGCGAACTACTCGGCGGCCAAGGCGGGCGAACTCGGTTTCACCAAGGCGCTGGCGCAGGAGAGCGCCAAGAGCGGCATCACCGTCAACGCCATCTGTCCCGGCTATATCGCGACCGAGATGGTGAAGGCGGTGCCCAAGGAGGTATTGGAGAAAAACATCCTGCCGCACATCCCGGTCGGCCGGCTGGGGGAGCCGGAGGAGATCGCGCGCTGCGTGGTGTTCCTCGCCTCCGACGATGCCGGTTTCATCACCGGTTCAACCCTGACCGCCAATGGCGGCCAGTATCTGGTTTAAACGCAAGGACGCGGCCACAACGTCTGTCAGATCGAGCCTCCGGGCGGCGCCCAGCCCATCGGCGCCAGCTCGAAGCCTTTGAAGTCGAAGCCGGGCGCCACGGTGCAGCCGACCAAAGTCCACGCGCCGAGGCTTGCCGCCGCCTGCCAAACGTGAGCCGGCACGATCGCCTGCGGGCGTTCGCCCGCGGCAAGGTCCGGCCCGAGCATCACGCGCTCGACGGCGTCGTCCTTGGCGGCGGCGATCTCGAGTCTGAGCGGCGCTCCGGCGTGGTAATGCCAGGCCTCGACCGCATCGACCCTGTGCCAGTGCGAGCGCTCGCCGCGCGCAAGCAGGAAGTAGATCGCGGTCGATGCCGCGCGCCCGCCCTCCACCGTGCGGGAGTCGCGGAACGTTTGGCGAAAATGTCCGCCCTCTGGATGCGGCTTTAGATCGAGCAAGCGAATCACATCGGCAGCTGACAACACGACGCTAACGCGATTTACGCGGATCCTCGACCGCGCCCGTCAGGGATTCCATGAAAGCGACGAGGTCGAGACGCTCCTGCTCCGTCAACTGGAGCGGCAGCATCAGTGGGGAGCGGCTCGGACGATCGATGCCGCCCTTTTCATAATGTTTCACCGTGTCATACAGCGTCGCCGATGATGCGTCATGCATGTAGGGCGGGTGCAAGGCCACCGATCGCAGCGTCGGCGTC
>DASSJW010000310.1:0-4065 GCA_035690995.1 Xanthobacteraceae bacterium | reverse complement strand
CGGGCGACCGTGTCGCCCATGACCGCGCTCTGCATTTGCCCGCGGATCGCGTGGACGGCGTCGTGCGTGAAGATCTGGTCGAGCGGTCGTCCCAGCAGGTCGGCGGCCTCTACGCCCAGCCATTCGACGACGTTGCGCGAGGCGCGGGTCACGCACCAGGTCGCGCTGGCAAGCGCGAGCAGGAACCCGAACGGCTGCACCGCGCCGAGCAGATGGATCGGTTCCCGGTCGCAGTTGGTCAGGTCGACCGCGTTGCCGTTGTCAGTCTGCATCGGCGGTCTCGGCGTCGACGGAAGCGGCGCCGCCGTCCGCTGGGGGGCGGACGCCGATCAGCAGCGTAATCGCCGCTCTTACGCCGCCGATCCCGCCGGCGGAACGAGCGTCCGCGCGGGCAGGAAGCGACAGGCTCGAAGCACGGAAACTTGCGCGTGTCGAACCCGAGACATCTGCTCCGCCTGAAGAGGAAACCATCATGCGTCCGAGGAGTGACACCGAAGTTCGTGGGTCCCAAAAGGTTGGCGTAGGTGCAGGATGGCATCGTCGACGCGGCTTTCGCGCGCCGCCGACATCCTCCCGGCGGGGAGCCCGACGCCCGCCTGCAGCGATGCACGCGAGCGCGCTCATGGTCGAAGGCCGGCTCGGCGCGGCCGTTTAAGGCCGCATCAGCCGCAGCTTGCAGATTGTCGAGACCAGGCTTTTGCTCCTGGAGATCGACATTGTTTTCGCTGCGTTCGATGTCGAAGCCGCGCACGGAATCCAGCATCGACCGGCCGAGATGCGTCGTGAATTCGTCTGGCGCCCGACCCGGAAAGTCGTTCTTTCCGTCCGCTTGCAGCACGGCCATCCGGCGAGACCTCTGGGAGCGAATTCGCCGGTTCCGGCAGGGAACCAAGCACATCAGCCTTGCGGCGTCTGTTCACTTGTGCACATAACGACGGGGCCGGCGTAATTTCACCGGCTGAAGGAGACGCAACGCATGGCTTTTCAGACCGGCATGACGGATCGCCTCGCGACCGAAAGGCCGTTCAACAACCTGTTGCGCACGCTGCGCGACCAGGATTACGCGCTGATCGCCCCGCATCTCGTCGCGGCACAGCAAGCCGCCAACGAGCTGCTGTACAATCCCGGCGACAATGTCGACATGGTCTATTTTCCATGTGGGTCGAGCCTGGTGTCATTTCTCGTCAGCAACGAGGACGGACGCGATGTCGAGACCATCCTGGTCGGGCGCGAGGGCGCGGTCGGCGGCATCGTCAGTCACGGCCGGTTGCCGGCGTACTGCCGCATCGTCGTCAAGTATGGCGGGCCGTTCGTGCGTCTTCCCGTGAGCGTGCTCGAGGCGGCGAAGGGGCAATCATCGACGTTGCGGTACCTGTTCGCGCGCTACGCCGACTGCCTGCTGGCGCAGATGTTCCAGTCTGCGGCTTGCAACGCCATCCATTCGATCGAGCAGCGCGCGGCCAAGTGGATCACCTCCGCGATGGAACGCACCGGCGATCACGTGGTGCCTCTCACCCAGGAGCAGCTGGCCTCGATGTTGGGCGTGGGACGCAGCTATACCAGCCGCGTGATCCAGGCGTTCAAGGCGGATGGAGTTCTGGAGACGCGCCGCGGATCGTTGGTGGTGCGCGACCTCGGCGCGCTCAAGGCGCGGGCGTGCCGGTGCAACGAGTCGGTCACCAGCCATTTCGACACCGTCCTGCGCGGCGTCTATCCGCACGATGAAATTCGCGAGGTCGAACGAAGCGCGGTCGCGTGACGGCGCCGCCTTCGGCTTTTTTCTGCGCACGCGACGCAATTAACGCCCTGACAACGAACGCGCCGGTGATTTGCGACTCGCCTCGATTCGTTCTCCCGGAACAAACCGGAACGCCGGTGATCGCACACGATTGGCCAGAAGGGGTCGCTCGGTCTTTCCGGCAAGCTCGGCGCCGTTGTTAACGTGCGCGCAACGAACGCGCTCGTGATCTTCGTCTCAACGCGATTCGTTCTCCGGGAACAAACCGGAACGATTCGCGGGCGACTTCAATGCATCCATCACCATGGCCACCGTAACCGCCCATGTGACGATCCAGAACATGTCGAATGGAAACTGGATGGCGTGACGAATTGTTGCTTCCCGCAGAGTCCACGTCAGCGGATCCGCGAAAAATTGGACGAGCCATTCCGTCGCCGGTCGAAGGAGCAGGTAGAATTGATAGGACGCCACGTTCAGCAGGAAGAATATCGCCGTCAGCCGCAGCCGGTTGCCGCGCATGAGGTCTCGAACGCGCGGGTGATCGAGCGCGCCTGTCCGCAACACCTGCGCCGCGAGCGGATAGGTCCATGCCGCCACCGCGCTCACCGCCAGGATGGGTAACGCGACCGACCAGCGCGCCCATGAGTCGAACAGGGCTGCGTCGAACGCGGCATCGCGACCTTCGAACAGGGGGTAGGTGGCAAGGAGAAGCTTGAACTGCGTCAGCCGCAGCAATCCATCGACAAGATCGGTCGCCACAAAGATGGTTGCTCCGAGCAGGACCGCCGGGCTGAGCTCGAACCGGATCCAGCCGCGGCGAATGCCGGACACAGTGACGGATCCGCGGTCCGGATTGCGATCGCAGATTCTGCTCAGAACGAAGGCCCACACCATGGCCAGCGGCGGTGCGTTGACCAGCGGCGTGAGCCAGGTCGACGGATAAAACTGATCGAACAGCAGCCATTCCGGCATGCGCGGCGGCCAGCCGTAGATGAGCCACTCCAATCCGATGCGGCATACGGATTCGAGCGCGCAGGGAAACCACGCCAGCACGAGCAGCTGTGCCGCGTTCCTCACGCAGTAATCCAGCGTCGACAGAATCGTGCTGAAGACGCGCAGCCGCCTCGGCCGCACCCGCCGCGCACGATTCAAGGCTTCCCCCCGCATGCCGCCCGCCACCGCCATCCTCACGCCGCGCGGCGCACCTCGTCGGCGAGCGCGCGATAGGACAGGGCCTCGGCGAGATGCACGCGGCCGACTGTGTCGGCGCCGTCGAGATCGGCGAGCGTGCGCGCCACCCGCAGCACGCGGTGATAGCCGCGGGCGGAGAGCCGCATGGCGTCGGCGGCATCGCGCAGCAGTGCCAGTCCGCCGCTGTCCGGTCGCGCCACGTCTTCGAGCAGCGGCCCGTGGGCTGAGGCGTTGGTGCGCACCTGCGGCAGCCCGATTGCGGCATAGCGCTCGGTCTGCATGGCGCGGGCGCGCGCCACGCGCTCCGCGACTTCGCGGCTGCCTTCCGCCGGCGGTGGCAGGATGAGATCGGCGGCCGTCACCGCCGGCACCTCGATGTGCAGATCGATGCGGTCGATGAGCGGTCCCGACAGCCGGCCCTGGTAGTCGGCGGCGCAGCGGGCATTCGCCCCCCGCTTGCAGGCGAAGCCCGGCTCGTTGGCGCGCCCGCAGCGGCACGGATTCATGGCGGCGACCAGCATGAAGCGGGCGGGATAGGTCACGCGATGGTTGGCGCGCGCGATCGCGACCTCGCCGCTTTCGAGCGGCTGGCGCAGCGCGTCGAGCGCCTGCGGCTGGAATTCCGGCATCTCGTCGAGGAAGAGCACGCCGTGATGCGCGAGCGAGACCTCGCCCGGCCGTGCGCGCAAACCGCCGCCGACCAGGGCGGGCATGCTGGCGGAATGATGCGGCGCGCGGAACGGGCGGCGGTCGGTGAGGGCGCCGCCCTCGATCTCGCCCGCGACCGAGGCGATCATGGAAACCTCGAGCAGCTCCGCCGGCGTGAGCGGGGGCAGGATGGTGGCGAGCCGCGCCGCCAGCATCGATTTGCCGGCGCCGGGCGGGCCGACCATCAACAGGTTATGGCCGCCAGCGGCGGCGACCTCGAGCGCGCGCTTGGCGCTCTCCTGGCCCTTGATGTCCCGGAGGTCGACCAACGCCCCGCCCGCCTCGCGGATCTTCGGCTGCGGGCGCGCCAGCACCTGGGTGCCGCGGAAATGATTGGCGAGCTGGATGAGCGAGGCGGCGGCGATGATCTCCATCTCCGGGCTCGCCCAGGCGGCTTCGGCGCCGCAGGCGCCGGGGCAGATCAGGCC
>DASSJW010000309.1:0-3852 GCA_035690995.1 Xanthobacteraceae bacterium | reverse complement strand
GTGTGCTTCGGATCGTCTTCGAGCTGGCGAGCGATCTGGTAGGTCCGCTCGTCCACGACCTTGAAGCCCATGTTCTCCAGCACCGGAACCCGCTCGGACAGCGGGATTGGCCGCTCATAGCTCCAGATCTTCAATCCGATGGCGGTGTCGCGATCCCCGGCCCGCCGGTGAAAATCGACACCGAGCGGACGGTTCGGCAACAGCCCCTCCATGAGGCGGATGTCGCCAACGGTATCGAGGGCAGAATAATTTTCGCGATATCCCTGGGAAAAGGCGTGGCGATAACGCCGCAACAGCGCCTGCGCCCGTGCCGGATCATAGACGCGCCACAACTGCTCGCCGAGCGCGTCGATCCAGGTGCGGACGATCGCCTCGACCGCCCGCTCCAGGCTCGCGCGATCGGGATTAGGCACGTCGCCGGGCGAAACGACGATGATGAAATGGACGCGGACGAGCGGGCCTTCCGGGAAAAACGGGTGGAAGGCACTCACGCGGCCCTTGTAGACGCGGGCGAGATAATCGCCGATAGCCTTGCGCACGTCGCTGTCGTAGCGCTCGCGCGGGACGTAGACGAGGACGGAAACGAAGCGTTCGAAGCGGTCGCGCCGCGGCAAGACGCGCACGCGCGGCCGTTCGTCGAGCTGCAGCACCGCCATCGCAAAATGGTAGAGCGTATTCTCGTCGAGCTGGAAAAGCTCGTCGCGCGGATAATTCTCCAGCACATTCACCAGCGCCTTTCCGGAATGTCCCTCGGGATCAAAGCCGGCACGCTTGAGGACCGCATCGACCTTGCGGCGCAGATAGGGAATGGACCGGGTGGAGCGCGTGTAGGCCGTGGAGGTGAAGAGGCCGACGATGCGGAACTCGCCAACAAGCTTGCCGCCGGCATCGAAGCGCTTCACGCCAACATAGTCCATATAGACGCGACGGTGAACGCGCGAACGCCCCGAGGACTTGGTGACGACGAGCAGCGTCGGCTCGTTCAGCAACGCACGGATCTCGGGCGTGATCACGAGCGGCTGGTTCCAGCGCTGCACGACCCCCATGTCGCGGGCTCGCAGAATGCCGAGCCCGGTTTCGAACATGGGCTCGAGCGCATCAGCGGCGGCGCTGAACTTGTAATTGCGAACGCCGAGAAAGGTGAAATTGTTGTCGACCAGCCATTGCAGGAATGCGACGGCTTCGGCGCGCTCATCTGCCGGTACCGGCGGCGGATGAGCCTTGAGGTCGACGATCACATCCTCCACACGCCCGATCATCGCCCGCCAGTCGGCAACGCAGAGGCGGATGTCGGCAAGCACCCGCTCGATCGCCGCCACGATGTCAGCGCACCGCGCCGCATCCTCGATCGGCTCGAGATGCATGTAGATGACGCTCTCGCGCAACGCCCCGGGAGTCTTGGCCTCCCTGATGGCGATGAGGCGGCCGGCTTTGTCGCGCTTGACCGTCAGAACCGGATGCACGACGAAACGGACATCGACCCCGCGGTCGGCAAGCTCCGCCAGCACCGAGTCGACCAGGAACGGCATGTCGTCGTTGACGATCTCGAGCACCGACTCGTTGCGCCGACGCTCGCGGACTTCCCCCGGCCCGACGGTGTCGAGGCGGATGTTGGGCACGCCAGGCTTGCGCACCGCGAGCAGGGACCATGCGTCGGCAGCGAGTTCCGCGAGCTGCCTGGGATCGTAACGCAGCAGGTCCTCGGGGACTGCGTGCGCAAAGATCTCGGCGACGAAATCCGCCGGGATTTCGCGATGGCTGTTACCCAGGAGTTCCCCGGCCGCGGCGATCAACGCCGCTTCGGCAAGCTGTTCATCGCTGCCGGGAAGATCGGCGGCTGCCATGGCGTCTTTCCTCGGCGCGCGGCCCACGTGCGTGCGTGGCGTTCTTGCGGTTCAAGTCCCTAGTGCGGTGGATTTGAAGTTCCTATCATTATAGCCGCGCGGTTGTGTAGGAACTTCAAATCCAAAAACCGCACTAGAATCATAGATTGCTAGTGTCCCTTTGATTCCGAAGTTCGCAAGCGAGCGCGCCGCATAATGATGCGAACTTCGGAATCGGGACACTAGGGCCCAAGGGTTTCCGTCCCTCGTTTGCATCCCTCGCCGGCCCTTTACCCCCGCGCGCAAGTCTTTCCCATCGAAGCTCCGGCGTCGAGCGATAAATTTTCCGCCGACCGGACCGATACCGCTCGGCAGTCAAAGCAAGTAGGATTGCCATTCCACGACAGGGAGACGACGCCCGTGCCCCAGCCGACCAAGAACGCCGCCAAGAAACGGCCTATTCCCACCCGCCGCTCGCCGGTCCTCAAGGCCGGCAAGGCCCATCCCGCGCCGCATACCGGCGCGGAGGATGACGTCAAGATCACGGCGCTCAAGCTGCCGCCCGGAAAACTCTCGCCGGAGATGGACGCTTATTTCAAGAAGTGCGAGGAGAGGCTGGGCTTCGTCCCCAACGTGCTCAAGGCTTTCGCCTTCGATGATGCCAAGTTGCAAGCGTTCGTCGAGTATCGGCAACAGCTGGTGCAGAACGCCGCCAGCCTTTCCAAGCTCGAAATCGAAATGATCGCCACGGCGGTGTCGGCGCAGAACCGCTGCTTCTATTGCATCACCGCGCACGGCAATGCGGTGCGACAGCTGGGCGGCCCCGTCCTGGGCGAGATGATGGTGATGAATTACCGCGCCGCACGGCTCGACAAACGTCAGCGCGCGATGCTCGATTTCGCGGTGAAGCTCACGACCCAGCCTTGGGAAGTGGAGGAAGAGGACCGCGCGCGGCTGCGCCGCGCCGGCTTCAGCGATCGCGACATTTGGGACATCGCCTCGGTCGCCGCCTTCTACAACATGACCAACCGGCTTGCATCCGCCACCGACATGCGTCCGAACAGCGTCTATCACGGGCAGGCGCGCTAGGCCTCGAAAGGGAGGGCATGATGATGAAATCGGTTCATCTGCTTGCCGCCGCCGTCGCGGCGGCATTCGCCACGCAAGTCGGTGCCACGCGCGTTCTGGCGCAGTCTCCGAAGGTGGTCATGGAAGAGATGATGGTGCCGTCCGAAGCCGGCATTGAAATCTACGTGCGCAACAAGCGTCCGGCCGACATGAGCGCGTTCCGGCCCGAGCGCACGCTGCTGTTCGTGCACGGCGCGACCTACCCCGCGCACACGTCGTTCGACCTCAGGCTCGATGGCGTGTCCTGGATGGACTACATCGCCACGCGCGGCTACGACGTCTATCTCCTCGACCTGCGCGGCTACGGCAAATCCACCCGCCCGCCGGAAATGGACGACAAACCGGAGGCGAATGCACCGGTCGTGCGCGGGGTGACCGCCGTCAAAGATATCTCTGCGGTCGTCGATTTCATTCTCAAGCGTCGCGGCATTCCACGCCTCAACCTGTTGGGCTGGTCGTGGGGGACCACGCTGATGGCGACTTACACCACGGAAAATCCAGGCAAAGTCGAGCGGCTCGTGCTCTACGCGCCGGCCTGGATTCGAACGACGCCATCGCTGTCGCGGCCGGCCGGCCCGCTCGGCGCCTATCGTGCGGTGGCGCGCGAGCAGGCGAAGAGCCGGTGGCTGACCGGCGTGCCCGAGGACAAGAAGGCGGCCCTGATCCCCGCCGGCTGGTTCGAGAGCTGGGCCGACGCCACCTTCGCCACCGACCCGGTGGGAGCCAAGATGACGCCGCCCGCCTTGCGCGCACCGAACGGCGTGCAGCAGGACGGCGACGAGTTCTTCTCGGCCGGCAAGCCCTACTACGATCCCGCCAAGATCACCGTCCCGACCCTGCTCGTTCACGCCGAGTGGGACCGCGATACGCCGGCCTATATGGCGCAGACCTTGTTCCCACT
>DASSJW010000308.1:0-7278 GCA_035690995.1 Xanthobacteraceae bacterium | reverse complement strand
GCTAGATCCGCATGCGGCAACGCGCTGGATGGAAGGCTGGGTAGAGGAGAACGTGCATGGAAACGCTGTTCAGGCGAGGCTATTCCCGCGAGGAGATGACAAAGCGGGTGGCGCGTTTCAAGGATCTCCACGGGTCGGACGGCGGGCTTCCAGACAGCAACATGCCGGGTTGCGAGCGTACGCTGTTTAATGTGATCGGATTTCAGCCGCCCAAGGGCGAGGGAGACGCCGTCACCTCGCCTGTCGGTGGAGATGCCGCGCGCGCCGCGGCGATCCCGATCTCCGAGGGTTTCAATCTGGGCTACTGCAAGGCGAAGCCGGGCCACGGGCCCATGATGCACAACCATGACACCAACGAGACGTTCATCCCGATGACCGGGAGATGGCGGTGCAGCTGGGAGAACGAGCACGGGAACGTCGAGCATCTCGACCTTGATCCGCTCGACGTCATTTCCTTCCCGCCGGGCGCGATCCGCCGCTTCGAAAACGTGACGCCGGGGGACGCGAACCAGGAGCACATCCTGATGTTCGTGATCGGCGGCGACGGCCCGCGCGCGGAATTCACCGACGATTCGATGAAGGAGCTTGCGACCGCCGGCGTTTGGCCGCCGAAAACGGACTCCGCGGGAGCACACGGCAAGGGTTGACCGGAAGACCGTGGCGAGCCTTTCTCCTCGCTCATGACCTGGACTGGGCAAGCTCGTCGAGTCGATCTGCCAACCGGTTCAGTTCCCACTCCCGCATCAGGGTTGCCGCCTTTCCCCAGGTCGGCGTTTGATCGCGCAACGGCGGAAGCGGGGCGGACGCGTCCATGGTCGCAATCCGGCGGTAGAGCCGCAGCTTATCCGCTTCGGCCGGAAACCGGCCGGCGGCCAGCGCGGCTTCGAGCGTTCCATATTTTCGCAGCAAGGCCGCGGCTCCTTTCGGCCCGATACCCTTTGCGCCGGGCAACTTGTCCGACGGATCGCCACGCAACGCGATGAAATCGGGGACCTGCCCGGGGTCGACGCCGTAGCGATCGCGCACCTCCCTCGGTCCAATCCGCGCCATTTCACCGGCTCTGAGCGGATGGATGATCGTGGTGGAGGGCGACGCAAGCTGGAAGGTGTCGCGGTCGCCGCTGGCCACGACCACGGTTCCGCTCCGCCGTTCCTCCGACGCGACCGCTGCGGCAAGAAAATCGTCTGCCTCGTACCCCGCCGCCTTCGCATTCGCGAAGCCGCAGGCGGCGACGAACACCGGCAACAGGTCGAGTTGCTCGAGCAGTTCCTTGTCGAAATGCCGACCGCCTTGATACGCGGGGAACACCCGATGCCGGTAGGTCGGGACATCGAGCGTATCCCACCCTACGAGCACCGCGCGCGGCCGCTCGTTCTCGACGATTCGCAGCAAGAAGTTGGCGAAGCCAACGATCGCGCCGGCCGGCTTGCCATCGACGCGTTCGATCGTCTTGGGCAGACCATGGTACGCCCGGTGGGCAAACGAATCGCCATCCACAACGAGCAGCGGACGGCCCGCAATGGCTGCCTTCGGTGAACGACCTCGACGTGCTGGAGAACGAGCCCGCGCCATTTAAACAGGATGCATCACGCTGGAGGGACGAACCGTCGCCAATCCGCCGTCCCGGGATCACGGACCGGACGGCTCAGTCTGCCCAGGTTCGAGCCGCGGGCAAAGTGGGAACCGAGCCTCAGCGCCGGCCGAGCCACGCCACCGCGTCGATCTCCACCAGGCAATCGGGGCGGAGCGCATCGACGGTCATGGTGAGACCTGCCGGCATCCACGGGCTGCGCAGGCGCCGCATGAACTGTTCGCGATAGGCATCCAGAAACACCGAGCGGTGCTGTCCGTCGAGCAGATACACGGTCGTCTTCACGATATCGTCCATCGTTCCGCCGGCCGCTTCCATGATGAACTGCAGTTGTCGCACGCATTGCTCGGTCTGGGCGCGCAGGTCGCCGACAAACAGCGTTTGCTGCCCGACATCGACCGCGTCCTGACCGGCGATGAAGAGCCAGTCGCCGGCGCGAACGCTCTGCGCAAACACGCGAGGGCTGCGCCGCGCGAACTTGCTTTCGACATATTGCCGGCGCCCGCGGGTGGCGACGGCGTAGGAGCGTTGTGCAACGCCGACGCCGAGCGCCGGACTGCCGATACGAGAGTTTGCCGGATATTCGTCGGGCGCAAAAATCGCATCCAACCGCGCGGTACGCTCACGTCCGTAAGCGTCGCGCACGCTGGCCGCGGCCATGTTGCGCAGGAATGCCCAATGACGAAACGAATCCTTGAGACCCAGACCGGCGGCACGCAGCACCGCATCCATGCGCTCGAGAACGATCGTGCTGGGAGTGTTGACGTCTTCGGGCGCATCCACACTGCCGACAAAGACAAGCTCACCCACGCGAATGGCATGGCAGGTCGCTCCGAGCGGAAGCGGGACGCCCTCGGCCACCACCGGCGCACGGTCGCGGTTGGTCGAGGCCACGGCATCCATCCGCACCACCCGATCGGGACCCAGGCTGGATACGCCGACGAAGCAGGTCGTAGGACTGCGATTGGATCGAAACGCCTCCCGGAGCAGTCGGCCAACCTCCGGTGCCGCCGCGTAATCCGTGAGCAGCACTTGCACGAACACGAGATCATCAGGCCCCTGCCCCACGGCCGCGAGCGCGCGGCGGAGGTTCTCCAAGGTGCGCTCGGCTTGCGGCACGGCGCCGGAGGGAAGTTCGCCGTGACCGCCGGCGTCCTGCGCCACGAAGGTAAGATCGCCGACGGTTGCGCCGACTGCAAAGGCCGGATCTTCCGCGGCCAGCCATCGCAGGGAAGGGGCCTGGGGAGCCGCCGGAGCGCCTTGCACCGGGGCGCTAAAGGCTGGCAAGGCGCCGGCGGAAACTGCGCCCGCCGTTGCACCGAGAAACGCACGACGCGATGGGCGTGCGCGGCCGGATATCAGGTCAGAGGTCCACATCTCGGCATCCTTCGCCCACCCGTTCGGACCCTCATTCTATGCGAGCGACGGCAACAAGTGCGACCACGCAAAAATGGACGCCGGATGCGTGGCACAACCGCGGGAGCGCGGGGCGGTCGGAAGAGATCGGTCTCGTCGGTATGATCGGAGGGGTGCTGTCAGCGGCCGCCCGCGCAAGGGAAACATCCCGACGCTGTCGCGACGATCAATCGGGCCAACCCGAATCGTAATGGCGGAGAATTTCTCCCCGAATGAACGGATCTGGATCGCGGCCGATAATGCGGTTTCCCGAGACGACATCGTTGGGGCCGACGGGGCGGAGCGGACCGAATCCATAGTTGGGATTGCCCTGCGCATCGTAGGCAAGCGGCGGTGCTGCATGATGCCTGGGGACGTAGGCAGCCTCATGCGACAGATATTCCTGCGCGTGCGGCGCGGACTCGAGGGCGATCAACATAACGAGCGCGATCGAAGGCAAGAGCGCCAGCTTGGCAATGGGCGTACGCATATCACATCTCCTTGATTATATTTTGTTGGTGGACGCCCTACTCAACTAGTGCTTCGATTCCGCTCGGCTTGAGCGCTCTTGCCAGCTGTTGCCGACAATTGCCTCGATCACGCGATGTCGCTGTCGCGCGACGACTACGGCAGATCGAACACCAGGAACTCGGAGTCGTCCGCTGCGGACGTGACGTTGAGGTCCGCCTCGCCCTCCAGCGCCACACCGTCCCCCGCCCGCACCGCCTTGCCGTTGACCTCGCCGGCGCCGCGGACCACTTGCACCCAGCCCTTGCGACCGGCCGCGAAGGCGCGCGTAACGGCTTCGCCGCTGTTCAGCAGCGCAGCGAAGATCTCCACGTCCTGGTGGATGACGATCGAATCGTCGCGACCATCGGGCGAACCGATCAACCGCAAACGGCCACGCTTCTCGACTTCCGAAAAGGTCTTCTGATCGTAGCGAGGCGAAATGCCCTCTCGGTCCGGCAATACCCAGATTTGCAGGAAGTGCACCGGCTCCTGCTTGGAATGGTTGAACTCGCTGTGCCGGATACCGCTGCCGGCCGACATCACCTGGACGTCACCGGGCCGGATCACAGAGCCGGTGCCGATGCTGTCTCTGTGCTCGAGAGCGCCCTCGAGGACGTAGGAGATGATCTCCATGTCCCGATGGCCGTGGGTGTCGAACCCGGCACCGGGCCGGACGCGGTCCTCGTTGATCACGCGCAACGGTCCGAGACCCATGTGCTGCGGATCGAAGTAATGGCCGAACGAGAAGGTATGGCGGCTGTCCAGCCAGCCGAGATTGGCAACCCCGCGTTCGTGGGAAGGTCTCACAGTGATCATGGCAAACTCCTATTGGGGGCATCCGCCCTTCGCCCCGACATATCGATATGCTAAGATTCAGCTACAATCCCAGTTTTATTGGCGTCTCTGTCTCTGATTTGAGGACAATCTCCGGTGCGCGGACCGGGTCGGGCGGAAATGGACAAGCTGACCAGCATCAAGGCTTTCACCAGGGTGGTGCAGCACGGCAGCTTCGCCGCGGCGGCGCGGGAGTTGCGGCTGTCACGCTCCGCGGTGAGCAAGTACGTCATCGATCTCGAGCAGGCGCTCGGGGTGCAACTGCTCGTCCGCACGACCCGCAGCGCCAGTCCGACTGAGAACGGGCAGGCTTATTACGAGCGCTGCGTCGCCATCCTCGCCGACCTGGAAGAAGCCGACCTCGCCGTTACGCGTCTGCAAGCGGAGCCCCGCGGCATGTTGCGCGTGAACGCACCCATGTCGTTCGGCACGCTGCATCTCGGCGCCGCCATCGCGGACTTCATGAAGAAATACCCGGCCCTGCACATCCAGCTGATCCTGAGCGATCAGCAGATCGATCCGGTGCAAGAAGGGTTCGACGTTACCCTACGCATTGCCGAACTGGCGTCATCGAGCCTGGTCGCGCGCAAGATTGCGCCCGCGAGACGCGTGATCTGCGCAGCGCCTGCTTATCTGGCCCAGCGCGGGACGCCGCAGCATCCCAACGATCTGCGGGACCACGATTGCCTGGCCTACGGTCACCTCGCGACCGGCAATCAATGGAAACTCACGGGCACGGACGGCGATCACTGGATTCGCATTCCCTGGACGTTGTGCAGCAACAACGCGGAGGTATTGTGCGCCGCGGCGGTGCGCGGGCAAGGCATCGCGCTCCTGCCGACCTTCATCGCCGGAGCCGATCTGCAGGAGGGAAGCCTGCGGAGCATTCTCACCGACTACGCGGCGCCTGAGATTTCGATCTATGCGATCTATCCCGAGACGCGGCATCTCTCGGTCAAGGTCCGGGTGTTCATCGATTTCCTCATCGACCGCTTCGGCGGCCGACCGTATTGGGATTTGGTCGAATAGCGGACGCCGCGCGAGCGGCCAGCACGTTGGACGCCGTTGCGGTGCACCGTGGCCGTGGGCGCCGCCTCGCAACCCCACGATCGGGCGGCAGAACAATAGCCGTAATCGGGTTAGCCCATGAGTCGAGGCGGGATTAGCCCATGCCGGATGCCGACATCGGTTCGATTTCGCATGTCAGGCGCACCTCGCCGGGCTGACCGATCGTGTATTTGTCCTGCCCGAGATATTTCTTGGCGAGCGAGTCGATGTGCGCAGCGGCGCCCTCCTCCGTCACGCGTCTGACGTGGCCGCGGAGCTGGATATAACGATAGGGATTGTCCGGATCGATGATCGCGAGCGCCACGGCCGCACCTTCTTTCAGGTTGCGTGCCTTGACCCGTCCCTTGGCGGTATTCACCCGCACAATTCCGTTCTTGAAGTCGAACCAAACCGGCGTGACCTGCGGCGATCCATCCGGCATGGTCGTGGCGAGACTGGCAAACGCCTTCTTCTGCTCAAGCAGGTCGAGATACTTCTCAGGAATAGTTGCCATGGCTTGGCTCCTTGCTGCGGCAGCATCTTCTAGCAAAGCGACGGTTTCCAACCGGGACAAGGGAATTTTTCGTTGCCCGCTCGAGACTGAATGTAGCGATCCCGCCGCGGATCGCTTGCCCATATTGCGGCCATTGGCTCCGTCTTGCGTTAGCTACGCGACCTGCGTCCCTGTGCCAGCGGCGCGCTCGCGCGCGCCTCGCACCCGCTCCCTGCGCGGGGGCTTTACGCCGCAGCAGCCCGGTTGGTGGTGAACGCCGCTTCCCTCGCCAGGGAGATATTCACCGGGCTCGTAGTCCGTTCACCAGAATTGCGGTGATCAGGCCGATCTTGCGTGACTCTGCTTTGCTCCCGCCGGCGTCGCGAATCTGCGCCGGGCCGCTCTTTCCTGCGTTCTCGGCAATTGCGAGCAACACACCGCACAAACGGTCAAACAGTCTGAGCTTTAGAAACTAATTGTGACTTGGCGGATCGTTCCACCCTTCACGGCACAGGGACGGGCGCCAGCGAAGCGAAGCACAACGAATGGAGAGCGATATGACGACCAAGATCGCGTTCGCGCTTGCCCTGGCGATTACCGCCCTGGCCAGCGTTCCTGCTTCGGCCGGTCCGCATCATGGCTGGCAGGTGGCAAGCAATTGCCAGGAGGATTTGGGATACGGCCGAACCTCGAGCTGGGGCTGCGGCTGAACGAGGCCCAGTCCCGAACAACTATCATCTTCGCACAACCGAAATGGAGAACGACCATGAAGACACGCGTCATGAAATATCTGGGTGCGCTCGGACTGGGTGCCGCGCTCGTTCTGAGCGCCGCAACCGCATCGTTTGCACAGCGGCATGATCCGAACTGTATCCCGCAGTACGACAGTTCAGGCGCGCAGATGGCGCCCTATTGCTGAGAGCAATCGAGGCAAGATACGCTTTCAAGAGAGCCCGACGATCGGGCTCTTTTCTTTTCATGCCGGTCGATTGATGCACCCCGCCGAACAGCCGCACTCCCCTCAGACCGCCGGCGTCGCGCGCGCCAGGGATGCGGGGTCCGACCTAGCCGGCGGGGGCGCGCTCGGGCGTCGGCTGTGATGCCGGGGTTTCATCAGGCGGCCGGGGTCGCTGCCGCGACCGCTTGGTGAATCGGTCCAGATAAAGGAAGACCACAGGAGTGGTGTAGAGCGTCAGGAACTGGCTCAAGGCCAGGCCGCCGACGATGGCGTAACCGAGCGGCTGACGGATTTCCGAGCCCGCGCCGCTGCCGAGCATGAGCGGCACGGCACCCAGCATCGCCGCCATCGTGGTCATGAGGATTGGCCGGAATCGCAGCACACAGGCTTGGTAAATCGCCTGCTCCGGCGTCATGCCATGGTTGCGCTCGGCGTCGAGCGCGAAATCGA
>DASSJW010000307.1:0-3415 GCA_035690995.1 Xanthobacteraceae bacterium | reverse complement strand
TGCCACAGCACGGGCATTGCACCTTGACGTTTTTTCGACCAAGCCCTGCGGAGACTCCTCGCATCGATCTGAATGCCCGTTGGCGCTTGCTGGCGTGTCTCAGGGCAGGTGTAGAGCAACGACGGCATCGGAGCCTCGTTGGAAGCCCTCCAAAATTAGTATGACGCCATAAAGACGTTCCCGCTCTGGGAGGCGCACAATACGCTGGTCGAGGATACAACGACCTTGTGCGCCAGTGGAACGTAAGCGTCCGGTGTGCCGTAGCCGACCCCAAGACCTACCGGCCGCAGAGCCAGCGCCGGTAGGCAGCAATCCACTCGGCGCCGGACGGCGGTGGCTTGGGCAATTGCAGGTCAATTAGCCCGATGAGTTGCCGTTTGCCGTTGCGTTCGCACACTGCTTTCAGGCTTCCGTTATCATCCATTTCAACACCAACCACCGATACCTCGACACCAAGGACCTGCGTCGCGAACGGAACAGCGAGGTGGTCTTCGATCATCGTGTAGAAGCCGCTTGCCTGCTCCAGCTCGTCGTAGCAGTCGACGGTGGCTTCCTCGATCATCTTATCCAGCTTTCTGGCGCTGAGGTCCATGTCCATGGCAGTCTTTGGATAAGCGCCCGACGTTTTTGCTGGGGCGGGGATGAACATGCAAATCTACGCGCGGAACTCATGCTGCCACTTTATCTGCGACGGCTTTCCACGTCCAAGGGAGCAGCTCGTCGATTCTGTTGATCGGGTGATCGGCGATGCACGCGATGATGTCGCGCAAGTAGGCTTCTGGGTCGAGCCCGTTGAGCTTGGCAGTCTCGATGAGCGTGTACATCTTTGCGGCTCGGACTCCGCCGCTGTCCGAACCCGCGAAGAGATAATTTTTTCTGCCCAAGACCAGCGGGCGGATGGCGCGCTCGGCCGCATTGTTGGTCATTTCCAGTCGGCCATCGCTCGTGTAGTGCGTGAGCGCATCCCAGCGCGACAGAGCGTAACGGATCGCGCGAGCGAGCGTGCTCTTGGCACTGATCTCTCTGAGCGCAGCTCGAAGGAATCGTTCGAGATCGACAAGGCGCGGGACTGATTCAACCTGCCGCACTGCCACGCGCTCCGTCGGCGACCGACCGTTGATGCCGGCCTCGATCGCGAACAGCTCCGCTATCCGTTCCAGCGCCTCCTTCGCCAGCGGGGCGCCGGTTTCGACATGCACGTCGTAAACCTTGCGGCGCGCGTGGCTCCAACATGCAACCTCGACCAGACGCGGCTCTCCGCGCTTGGGATCGACCTCATAGAGCCCGTTGAAGCCGGCGTAGCCATCCGCATGCAGGAAGCCGCGACACACCCCCAGCAGCGCTTCGGCTTGTTCCGCCTTGCGATCGCGCGAGTAGCGGTAAAAGGCCGCCGGCGGTGCCGAGCCACACCATGATCCTTCGTCGCGCACGACGACCCACAATCGACCGGTCTCGGTTCGCCCCTTGCCGGGCGCCAGAACCGGCACCGTCGTGTCATCGGCAAACAGCACGGCGCCCCGGCGAACGTGCGTGCCGATGGCCTCGTAAAGGGGATCGATCAGGGCCGCCATGCTGCCGACCCAATCCGCCATCGTGGAGCGGTCCAGCTCAACGCCGGCGCGTTCATAGATCACGCTCTGCCGGTGCAGGGGCAACGCATCGGCGTATTTCGAGACGATCACATGCGCAAGCAGACCAGCCCCCGCACGGCCGCGCTCAATCGGAAACGACGGCAGTGGCGTCTGCATGATCGCCGCGCAGGCGCGGCAGCTCAGCTTCGGCCGCACGTGCTCAACCACCTTGAAGAACGACGGCACGTATTCCAGCACCTCGGTGACATCCTCGCCAATCTTGCGCAGCACCGTGCCGCTGCATGACGCGCAGGCAGGCGGGGCTTCGTGCAGCACGCGCTCGCGGGGCACATGATCAGGCAGCGGCTTGCGGCCGAGCGGCTTGCGATCCTGGCGCTTCGCGCGCTCGCCACGCTCGGCATCCGGCGGCGCCCGTGCCGCACGTTCGCTGTTCTCCGCCACCCCCTCTTCAAGCTCCCCAAGGATGAGCTCCAGCTGCTCGATCTCGCGGTCGAGCTTCTCGGAGGAGCGGCCGAACCGCGCCCGTCGCAGCACCGCAAGCTGCGCCTTGAGATGCTCGATCTGAAGCGTCTTGGCATAGAGCTCGGCATCGCGGACCGCAATCACGCGATCACGTTCGATCAGAAGGGCTTCCTTCTCGGCGAGCAACGCTTCCTTCTCGGCCAAGGCCCGCTTGAGCGAAGCTACATTGTGGGAGGGATTGGATCGAGCGCGTGCCATCGCAACAACGCTAACCAATCCGCCTACCGCACGCTAATGAATCCTTGTTGAATTGACATCAACAGAAAAACGAAAATCGAATCAGCCCGCACGTCGCGGCGCTTCCATGTCGGTACGAAGCGGCGATCTCCAATCGATTCCTTCACACAGCATCGACAATTGTGCGCCCGTCAATCGAACCGCTCCTTCGCGAGTCACCGGCCACACGAACCGGCCGCGCTCCATGCGCTTGGCGTAAAGACACAAGCCCGTTCCGTCCCACCATAAAATCTTCAATCGGTCCGCTCGTTTTCCCCGAAACACAAAAACATGGCCCGACCGCGGGCTCTGCTTCACCACCTCCTGCGCCACCATCGCCAAGGTATCAAATCCTTTGCGCATGTCGGTAACGCCACATGCCACCCAGATATGCGTCCCAGCCGGCAGCGCGATCATCGTTCGCTCCCGTCCAGCGCATCCGCCAGGCGCGCGGCACGCCGCGCCCCGATGCGCTCCGGAAAACGCACCAGGCGCCCGTTGCGCAAGACCACCTCGATGATCAACGACGGCGGGGCCTCGGGTATTACCGCTGGCGCCGGCAACGCGACCTGGTCTGCGATCTCAACCGCCGAAAAACACGCCTGCGGGCCAGGCGTAATCGATAGGCTTCCCGACCGAGCCTCTTTGCGCCAGCCATGCAGCTGATTAGGATGCACTTCGTGCCGACGCGCGACCTCCGCAACACTCGCGCCCGGCGCAAAACTCTCTTCAACAAGCCGCAGCTTCTCAGAGGTCGTCCATCGCCGCCGGCGCTCCCGGCCAACCAAAACCGTACCCGTCGTCATGCGTGCTCACTAATTTGCCAATTACTGAGCAAACTTCCCACGCACGACAGTGCACCGCCAGGGCGGGATTGGTCGGACGCTTACGCCTAAGGCGCTGCATCCGAGGCTTGATCGCGCCCGCCCCGCCGGGGATCAGTTCCCGGCCGCGGGCTGTGCGCCGTTGTTTCGAAAAAAACCTGCGCACTGGTCCGGGCTCGGTGATCTGATGCTGGCATCTGGCAAGTAACAATTATCAAGGACGCCTTACTTCGAGTTTCGGACTGAATGTCCCGTGTTGGT
>DASSJW010000306.1:0-6029 GCA_035690995.1 Xanthobacteraceae bacterium | reverse complement strand
GAGACGATGAGGAGCGAATTGCTCGGCAGCAGCGCGACGGGTTCGAGGTCCCTCAACAGGTCGAATGGCAACGCGAAGACCGCCGGGTTCACGACATGCGTGCCGACATGCCCGATGCCGAGCGTGTAGCCGTCCGGCGCGGCACGCACGACGCGGCCGACACCGATCGTACCCGACGCGCCGGTTGCATTCTCGATGATGACGGTCTGGCCGAGCGAGGTGCGCATACGCTCGCCGAGCGCGCGCGCAAGCGCATCCGCCGGGCCGCCGGCGGCAAACGGCACGACCACGGTGACGGGGCGCGACGGATAGGTCTGCGCGCCGGCACTCGTGATGGTCAGGGCCGCGGCGAGCCCGATGATCGCCACCCGCAGTCTTCTCATAGCCACCTCCCGCGCGCGCAATGACGATATCGGTTGCGCGAATTCATCCTGCGCAGCCGCCGCTCGCGCCGGCCGCGTCGACCGGCGTTGCGGCGATCATTCGGCCTTCAGGTTCGAAGCTCTGATGATCGGCCACCACTTCTCGGTTTCGGCCTTGTGGTGCGCGGCCAGCGCCTCGGGCGTCTGCTGATCGCGCGGCCACACTTCCTGCCCGATATCGGCGAGCCGCTGGCGCACGGTCGCGTCGGCCAGCGCGTTGACGACCGCCGCATTGAGCTTGCCGATGATGTCCTTCGGCGTTCCCTTCGGCGCCCACAAACCATGCCAATAGGAGACGTACAGCGACGGCACGCCCGCCTCGTCGATCGAGGGAACCTCCGGCAGCGCCGACCACCGGTCCTTGGTGAGGACGGCATAGGATTTGATCGTACCGTTGCGCACCTGGCCGATGGCGTTCGCGGCCTGGTCGAACATGATGTCGACCTGCCCGGCGATCAGATCCTGCATCGCCGGTGCGCCGCCGCGATAGGGCACGAAGCCAAACCGAGTCCCGGTGGCCTGCTGGAAGTAAACGGCGGTGACCTGCGCGCCGCCGGCGGCCCCCACCGTGGCTGCGCTCGCCTTGTCAGGATTGGCCTTGAGCCAGTCGACCAGCTCCTTGACGCTGTTCGCGGGAAAATTCTTTCTCGCGATGATCAGTTGCGGCGTGATGGCAAGCAGCGCGATGGGCTCGAAATCGTGCAGCACGTCATAGGGCAGCGAATAGGTGACGGCGTTGACGACGTGGGTACTCCATTGCCCGATGCCGATGGTGTAGCCGTCGGGTGCGGCGCGTGCGAGCCGTCCGACGCCGATATTGCCGCCGGCGCCGGCGACGTTCTCGATCACGATCGGCTGGCCGAGCGCAGCGCGGAGCGGCTCGGACAGGATGCGCGCGAGTGCGTCCGACGGGCCGCCCGCCGGAAACGGCGCGATCATGGTGATTGGACGAGATGGGTAGGTCTGCGCCTTGGCCCCGCCGATGCCCGCAACCAGCGCCGCAATGGCGGCCGCCATGATGAGCTTCGTCATGGCTCTCCCTCTCGCTATGGCTGGGATGACCGTATCACAGCGCGGCAAAATCGATCGGCCGCAAACGGTCGAGCCTACGGTCGACGGGCGGCATCGGATATTTGAGCCCAGTTGCACAATTGAACAGCAGCGCGCGTTCGTCGCGGCGGATGCGCCCGTCGGCGATACCCTGTTTGAGCGCCGCGTAGGTCGCGGCCCCTTCCGGGCACAGCAACAATCCTTCCGCCCGCGCAACCTCGTCGATCGCCGCGGTAATGGCATCATCGGCCACCGCAATGGCGAATCCGCCGCTCTCGCGCACCGCGCGCAGAATCAGAAAATCACCGATCGCCTGCGGCACCCGGATGCCGGCGGCGACGGTCTGCGCGTCCTCCCAGCGCGGCGCATGCTCGCTGCCCGCGTCGTAAGCGCGCACGATGGGCGCGCAGCCCGCCGCCTGCACCGCCACCATGCGCGGGCGTTTCTTGCCGATGAACCCGATGGCTTCGAGCTCCGCAAATGCCTTCCACATGCCGATGAGTCCGGTGCCGCCGCCGGTCGGGTAGAGCACGACGTCGGGCAACTCCCAGCCGAGTTGCTCGGCGAGTTCGAGCCCCATGGTCTTCTTGCCCTCGATTCGATACGGCTCTTTCAGCGTCGACGTATCGAACCAGCCGACCTTGGCCTGGCCCTGCATGACGATCTTGCCGCAATCGTCGATCAGGCCATTCACGCGATAGACCGTCGCGCCCTGCAGCGCGATCTCGCGCACATTCACCTCCGGCGTATCCTGCGGGCAGAACACCGTGGTCTTGATGCCGGCGCGGCTGGCATAGGCGGCGAGCGCCGCGCCGGCATTGCCGTTGGTCGGCATCGCCATATGGGCGACGCCGAGCGCCTTGGCCATCGACACCGCCATCGCAAGCCCGCGCGCCTTGAACGAGCCGGTCGGCAGCCGGCTCTCGTCCTTCACCAGGATTTCGGCCGCCGACAACGTCCCGGCAAGTCTGGGCAGCGCCACGATCGGTGTGACTGCCTCACCGAGACTGACAATGTTTTCGGTGCGCCGCACCGGCAACAGCTCGCGATAGCGCCAGAGATCGCGCGGCCGTTGCGCCAGCGCCTCTTTGCTCAAGGCGTTTTTGACGCCGGCCAGGTCGTAGCGCACGAGCAGTGGCTTGCCGGCACGCGACAGATTGTGCAACTCATCCGCCGGATAGCGCTCGCCGGTCACGGAACATTCCAGATGCGTGACGAAGGTCGGGCGTTCCGTCGTCAAATTCTCGTCGTCGCGCGCTTGTTGTTCGATCTTGGCGTTCCGTGTGAGCAAGAGCGCGTCTCCCCTTCTCATTCCGCCGACGGTTCCACCCGCCGCTCGCGGGTCCTGAACACGACGAAGTGCGACAGCGAAAAGTTGACCACGAAGCTCGCGGCAATGGCCAGCAGTTTCGCCGCCAGGACCGGCATCCCCAGCCAAGTGGAAGCCACGACCAGGATGGTCGTATTGGTGATCACGCCAGCGATGCCCGACGCGACGAACGCGGCATAGGCACGCCAGTGCAGCCGGCGGCCCGATTCGGCTGCGAAGGTGATGAAGGAGTTCATCACATAGGAACCGGACACGGCGACCAGCCAAGCCAGCACGTTGGCGGGGATCAACGGCAGCTTGAGCACGTTGTAGGCGGCAAGGAATACGCCCAGATCGACGAAGGTGTTGAACACGCCCACCAGAGCGAAGCTCGCGGCCTTGAGCGTGACCCCGCGCGCCCGCCAAGCCTCGGTGAGGCGGCGTTGAAGACGGTCGAAGGGCGGGGGCGGCCTCATGGCAGGCTCCGCTTAGCACGTCCGTCCGGTCGCGCCGAGCCCGCCCCGCGTCATGTGGCCGCCAGCGCGCGACAGCCGCCAGTGTCTGGGCTATAACCCTTCGCGGCGGGCAAGGGCTCAAGAGGCGCGGTCGATGGCATCCGATCCGATGATCCGAGCGGGCGCTCCGGGCGCCCCCGCGCGATCGCGGGGCGCGGCGGACGCCGGTCTTTCCATCGTGGTGCCGCTGTTCAACGAGGCCGCCAACCTCGCCGCCCTGCACGCGCGCATCGTCGAGGTCGCCGCCGCCCTCAAGGCGACGCGCGGCCTGACGACCGAGGTCGTGTATGTCGACGACGGCAGCCGCGACACCACCCTCGCCGCTGCGCGCGAGCTGCCGGCCGCAAATCTCGACGTCCAAGTCATTTCGCTGTCCCGCAACTTCGGCAAAGAGGCCGCGCTGCTCGCCGGCCTCGACCATGCCCGCCTGGGCGCGGTGCTGTTCATGGACGGCGACGGGCAGCATCCACCCACGCTGGTCGAGAAGCTCGTGAGCTACTGGCTCGATCAGGGCTACGACGTCGTCTACACCGCCAAGGCGCACCGCGAAAGCGAGCCGTGGCTGCGCCGCTTCGGCGTCAAGGTGTTCTATGCGTTGATCAACTGGGGCGCGCGGCAAAAAATCCCGGCGGATGCCGGAGACTTTCGCTTGTTGTCGCCGCGCGCCGCGGCGGCGCTCAAGCAACTGCCCGAGCGCAACCGCTTCTTCAAGGGACTCGCGAGCTGGATCGGATTTCGCCAAATTCGCGTCGACTACGAGCCGGCCGAGCGCATCCATGGCAGCACCAGCTGGAATCTGTATTCGCTGATTGGACTCTCGATCGAAGGGCTGACCTCGTTCTCGGTGGCGCCGCTGCGGATCGCGAGCCTGCTCGGCCTCCTGCTCGCGGCCGGCGCCTTCATTTTCGGAGTGCAAATCCTGATTGAGACCGTCATCTTCGGCGAGAAGGTCCCGGGCTATCCTTCGGTGATCGTCGGCTTGATGGTGCTGGGCGGCGTGCAACTGATCATGATCGGGATCATGGGGGAATATATCGGCAAGATTCTATCCGAGCTCAAAGCCAGGCCGGTCTATTTCGTGGCCGAGCACCTGTTCAAGACCGCCGAGAGCACAAGCGCCGGCGATCCGCAGGCGCGGTCGGCGGCCGAATGAGCGCGACGCTTCGGGCGCGATAAGACCTACCCGTCCCTTCTCTCGCACCCCGTCCGCCGCAGCACAGCCACGACCTGCGCGGCGGATATCAGATCGAGGTTCCCCGTGTGTGCCGACCGGACGGAGAGCGTGGACGTGACCGCAGCGGACACCGCCGGGCGCCGTCGCATCTGGCTGTGCGCCGACGATTTCGGCATTTCCAATTCGGTCAATATTGCCATTCGCGATCTCGTGGTGCGCGGCCGTCTCAATGCGACATCGGTGCTGGTGGCAGCACCGAGTTTCTGCCGCTCCGAGGCGAGCTCCCTCAATGTGCTCAATTCCGTCGCGCCGCGCGTGGCGATCGGATTGCATCTCGGGCTCACGGCGCCGTTTCGTCCCCTGAGCAAGGGTTTCGGACCGGTAAGCGAGGGCGCCTTCCTGCCGCTCGCCGCGGTGGTTCGCCATGCCGCCATGCGCCGCTTCGACCACGACACGCTGGTGGCGGAAATCACGCGGCAGATGCAGAGCTTTCTCGCCACCTTCGGTCGCGCGCCGGATTTCGTCGATGGGCACCAGCACGTGCATCTGCTGCCCCAAATCAGCGACGCGCTGCTCGCGGTCGTGAAGGAGACCCTGCCGGACGTCTGGGTGCGACAATGCGGCCGCGTCCTCCCGCTGAGCGCGAGATTTGCCGACCGCAAGGGGCTCCTCCTCGACATCATGAGCTATCGGTTTCGGCGCCGCGCCGCGGCGCTGGGCCTGCGCACCAATCCGGGTTTCGCCGGCACCTATCAGTTCGATGATGCGGCGAACTTTGCGGCGCTGTTCCCGCGGTTCCTCGAGGGGCTGCCCGACGGCAGCGTGGTGATGTGTCATCCCGGCTTCGTCGACGCCGAGTTGCAGCGGCTCGATCCGCTCACGACCTTGCGCGAGAAGGAATACGCCTACTTCGCCGGGGATGCCTTCCCGGCGGCGCTCGCAAGCCACGGCGCGGTGCTGGCGGACGTCGCGTCGGTGTCGCTATCCCGCTGACGGCGCGGAAGAAAGCCGGCCGGACCGTTTTATTTGACGCGGGTCATTCCGCTGCCACGGCCGTTGCCTACATGAATCGTCGTCGTCACGGGAGCAAGGAGACGGCCAATGACCCCAGAGGAACGCAATCTCGTCATCGAACTGTTCGACCGCTTGGCGACGCTGGAGGATGCCCAGCGCGATCCGGAGGCCGAACGCCTGATCAGGGACGGCTTGCGGCAAGCCCCCAACGCTTCCTATGCGCTCGTGCAGACCGTCCTGGTGCAGGACGAAGCGCTCAAGCGCGCCGACGCCCGTATCCGGGAACTCGAAGGCGAGCCGGCCGGCGAGCCGCCGCGTGACACCAGCTTTCTCGGCGGCGTGCGCGACAGCCTGTTCGGCCGTCGCGAGGGCCGGGGCTCGGTTCCGTCGGTGCCGCGGCCGGAGGCCGCATCCGGCATGTCGCCGGCGTGGCGCACCGGCACTCCGGGGATGCCGCCGGGCGCCGGGGCTGGAATGCCCACGGGCCCCGGTCAGGCGACCGGGGCGATGGCAGGCGGTGCGCCGATGGCCGGTGGCGGCGGTTC
>DASSJW010000305.1:0-2807 GCA_035690995.1 Xanthobacteraceae bacterium | reverse complement strand
GAGGATGTAGACGATCTGCTCGTAGCTGTGGGCATGCGGGTTAGGTGCGTGCTTGGGCATGAGTCTATGCAGGGCAACGGTCGCGCCGTTGCCGGAGAATGCTTTGCGCGTGATCCCTTCGCGCACCGGTTGCCACGGCATGTTCTCCCAGTCGATCTTGTGCAGGTCCATGAATTCCTCCGTTACCCGGTTTCGCCGAGCATGAGCGCGAACGGTACGCCGACGTTGAAGGCGGTGCGATGATCGGGCGCCAAGCGTTCGACGGCGATGTGTAGCGTGAGCGCCGAAAGAAGCATCACGACCATCGTCGCTCGCGATCCCGTGGCGGACCCACGGCGACAATGCCCGCGGTGGCAAGGGCATCTCCTACTCCGGCTGGATGCCAGCCTCCTTGATCAAGGCCGTCCAATTGGCCAGTTGAGTCCGGACATAGGCTTCAAACTCCGTCCTCCCGCCCCAGAAAGTCTCGATGCCCGATGCCTTGAAGCGGTCCTGAATATCAGGATTCATCAGAGCTTTGTGAACCGCAGACCCCAGCGTGGCAACGACATCATCAGGCAGGTTCGCCGGCCCGGACAGTCCGCCCCACGCCAGAATCTCGAAGCCGGGCATCACCGTTTCGTCGAGCGTCGGTACGTCCGGCAGCGTGGCGCTGCGCTGTTTCGTGAAGACGGCGAGTGGACGCACCATCCCGCTTCGAACGTGAGGCATTCCGGTGTTCAGATCGGGTACCATAATATCGATATGACCGCCGACCAGGTCGGTCATCGCTGCCGGGTTGCTGCGGTATGCGGCGCGAGCGATATCAATTCCAGTCCGACGCTTTAGTATCTCGCCGATCATCTGCCCCAGGTTGTTGCCGTGGCCGTAGGTCAATTTACCGGGAGAATTCTTGGCATAGGCGACCAGCTCCTGAATCGAATTGACCGGCAGGCTCGAACGCACCGCGATGAACGAGGGATAGCTGCCAATTCGCGCGATATGGGTAAAGTCTTTCAGCGGGTCGATCGGCAGGTCCTTGTACAGCGCCGCCGCGGAATGAAATGAGCTCGCCGTCGCCAGCAGCGTGTACCCATCTGGAATTGCCCGTGACACCGCCGTAGCAGCGACCAGACCGCCGGCACCCACCTTGTTCTCCACGATAAAGGACTGCCCCAGTTGATCTTGCAGCGATTGCGCCATGAGGCGGGCCGCCGCATCCGAAATGCTGCCTGGAGCGAATTGATTGATGATCGTGACGCGGCGCGCCGGGTAGGCTTCTGCAGCGCCTGACATGCGAGCCGTGGTCAGAGCCGGCAAGCCGGCAGCCATCCCGTAAGAAAGGACCTGTCTCCTCGTCACCGCCATTGCAACTCCTCCCCTGCATCGACCACGTTTTCAGGCTTTGCTGCCATCTAAGCACAGCTTTCCGCCGGGGAGCTTGCCCGGCCTGCTCACTATTCTTTACAGCGGATGCATTGATATGCTGGACGCCAGTGAGCGGCGCTGTCGTTATCGACCCGATCCCGGAGACACCGAACTTGAAAAATTATCACGACGGCGGCGAGGCAATCCTCGAAGCATTCCGCAATTTGAACATCGAATACGTGATCTCCTCTCCGGGTTCCGAATGGCCCTCGTTCTGGGAAGCGATGGCCCGGCAGAAGCAAAGCGGCGCGCCCGGCCCGACTTACCTCGATTGCGGCCACGAAACGATCGCGGTCACCATGGCCGCAGCTTACACGCATATCACCGGCCGGATGCAGGCCGTGCTGCTCCATGCCGGCGCCGGCCTGCTGCAAGGCTCCATGGCGATCGGAGCAGCGCGCGCCATGGAAACGCCGATGCTTGTGATGTCCGGCGAATCGAGCGGCTATGGCGAGGCGGACTTCGACCCGGGCTCGCAATGGTACAGAAACCTGAGCGTCGTCGGTGGACCGCAACGGCTGCTCGAGCCGGTGGTCAAACTGGCCCTGCAGGCGCCGTCCGCGGAGACCCTCTATCAAAGCGTCGTTCGCGTCGGCGAGATGGCACAGCGCACGCCCAGAGGCCCGACCTATATCGGCGTTTCCATGGAAACGATGCTGCAGGAGTGGTTGCGGCCGGAGCAGTTGCGAAAGATTCCGCAGGCGCCAAGACTCCGGCCCACATCGGAAGATATCGAAAAGGTCGCGGCGCTGCTGGCGAATGCGAAATGCCCGGTCATTTCGGTCGAGAACGCCGGGCCGGACCAGAAGGCGTTCGATGCGCTGATAGAGCTCGCCGAGTTGTTGGCTATCCCGGTGATTGAATCGCAGGGGGCGTTCTTCGCCAATTTCCCAAAATCTCACGATCTTTATCTCGGCGCGAACATCAACCCATGGCTGGAAGAAACGGATCTTGCGCTTCTGGTCGAGAGCCGTGCGCCCTGGTACCCCCCAAGCAACGCGCCACGGAACGCGACGATTGTGGCCCTCGGCAAGAGCCCGCTCAAAGCCCACATGGTTTACCAGACCATGGAGGCCGGACTTTACCTCGAGGGCGACATAGCAATAACGCTCGAGCTTCTCGTTCAGGCGCTGCGCAAACTGAATTGCGACGCTGCCATGGTGGCGAAGCGCCGGGCTCGCTGGCAGGCGGAACACGTGAAGTGGCGTGAAAGGTTGATTGCAGCCGAGGAGAAGGCAACGGAAG
Organism: Xanthobacteraceae bacterium; assembly: GCA_035690995.1. Classification (GTDB taxonomy): domain Bacteria; phylum Pseudomonadota; class Alphaproteobacteria; order Rhizobiales; family Xanthobacteraceae; genus VAZQ01. The sequence continues at coordinate 155 of DASSJW010000305.1, read as the reverse complement.
CAGCCTCTATCACGGTGCCTCTGCTTGCAAAGCGACTACGCGAGTGCATGCCCGCCGACACAACTTACGTCGATGAAACGATCGTTCATGCCGCGGCGATCCGAGAACACACGATGTGGAGCGACCCGTTCGGATTTTTCCGGGCTCCGAGCGGT
>DASSJW010000304.1:0-4772 GCA_035690995.1 Xanthobacteraceae bacterium | reverse complement strand
GTCCGATCTGCAGGTCGAGCGTGCGGGTGTCCTCGGTCGCCTCGGCGAGCGGAATTTCGTGCCAGGCAAAGCGCGGCGGGCCCATGTCGACGGTCGAAACCTGCGGCTGATCGCCCTTCCAGCACGCGAGCAATCCCGCCTTGGTCTCGAACGTAAGCGTGCGCTTGCCAGTTTCTTCAAACAGCAGCTCGGCAACGCAGCGCATGCCGTTGCCGCAGGCACCCGCCTCCGAGCCGTCGTTGTTGTAGATGCGCACATAGGCGTCGGTGCCCGGTGTGCGCGCGGTGTGCAAGGCCATGAGTTGATCGTAGGGCGCACCTTGCGGCTGCGCGGCGGCGCGCGCCTCGGCCGCACTGATCGCACCGGCCTGCCCGCGCATGTCGACGATGACGATCTCGTTGCCGAGACCGTTCATCTTGACGAAAGCGTGGTTGGCGAGCGTGCTCATTGGGACGGCCGATGTCACCGCCTTATATGGGCAAGCAGCCAACCAGGGCAACGACCGCCTTCTGGAGCTGATTGCGCCGTGTTGAATTGATGCGGTTGGCGTAGATCGATCTGGCAAAGCTCTGCCTGCCGACCTACTGCGAGCCGGCGGCGCCGGCCTGCTCGACCACCTTGCTCCAGCGCACGATCTCGGACCTGGCGTAGCCTTGCAGCTCTTCCGGTGACGGGCTCACGACCGGAATGAGGCCGCGGTCGGTAAAATCCTTCTGCATCTCCGGCTCGGCCAGGATGGCCCGCAACTCCGCATTGAGCTTGTGCAGGATCGGCTTGGGGATTGCCGCCGGCGCCACCACCATCTGCCAGGATGAAGCGACATAGCCGGGCAGGCCGGCCTGCGACAGCGGAGGAATTTCGGGGGCGGCGGCAACGCGTTGCGCGGTCGTCACGCCGAGCGCACGCAGCTGGCCGGCCCTGATCAATGGCAGCGCCGTTCCGAAATCCCCGAACATCAGCGGTACATGGCCGGCGATCACGTCGTTGAAGGCGGGCGCAAGCCCCTTGTAGGGCACGTGGGTCATCGCGATGCCGGTCATGCTCTTCAAGAGCTCGGCGTAGAGATGGCCGGCGCCACCATGCCCGTTCGAGGCATAGCTGAGCCCGCCCGGCGTGCGCCTGGCGAGGGTCACGAGCTCCGCGACCGAATGCACCGGCAGCGCGGGATTGACCACGAGGACGAAGGGGATGTCGGAGAACAGCGCGACCGGCATCAGGTCCTTGATCGGATCGTAGGAGAGGTTGCTGTAAATGCTGACATTGATCGCCATGGTCGTGCTGGTGGCGAGCAGGATGGTGTGACCATCCGGCGGCGACTTGGCGACGAAGGTGGCGCCGATGGCGGTGCCCGCGCCGGGCCGGTTGTCGATCACGAACGGCTTGCCGAGCCGCTGCTCCAGCCGCCGCCCCAGCAGCCGGGCCATGGTCTCGGTCCCGCCGCCGGGCGCATAGGGCACCACGAACAGGACCGGCCGCGAGGGATACTCCTGGGCGGGAGCAGACACGGACCAAAGCACCGTCGCGAGGGCGAACGTCGACGCACCGAGCCGCATCGTTTCCTCGTTTGTTCCGCTTTTGCCGCGGGTTGCAACGAGGCTAGCGCAAAGCCGGGGACGCCGGTATGGGCCAAAACAGCCCGGTTTCCTTGACAGTTCCGCTCCCGGTCGCCATAAGCATGCGCGTGGCGCGGAGCTTCAGAGTTCCGCGCCCTTTGTTACGGCCGTCAGCGCCGTAAAAACCCAACACCCGACTGAAAGAAGCCGGTCCGGAAACGATCCGAGCGCCGGAATCGAACACGAGGACGAGAACGATGTTCGCAGTCATCCGAACCGGCGGCAAGCAGTACCGCGTTGCCGCCGAGGATGTGATCAAGGTCGAAAAGGTCAAGGGCGATCCCGGCGAGATCGTCCAGTTCGGCGAGGTTCTGGTGGTCGGCGGCGACGACGTCACGCTCGGCGTGCCGACCGTTGCCGGCGCGTCCGTGGCCGCCGAGGTCCTGGAGCAGGGGCGCGGCGCCAAGGTCATCGCCTTCAAGAAGCGTCGCCGGAAGAATTCGCGCCGCCGGCGTGGCCACCGCCAGGAATTCACCCTGCTGCGGGTGACCGAGATCCTGACCGACGGCGCCAAGCCGACCGTCACCGCGAGGCCAAAGCCCGAACCGAAGCCGAAGCCGGCTGTGGCGGAGACCGACGACGGCGACGAGTCCGACGAGAGCCCCGTCCCGAAGGCCAAGGCCGCAAAGAAGCCGGCACGCAAGCCGGCCGCCAAGAAGGTGGACAAGCCGAAATCGGGTGGCAAGGGCAAGAAGAAGTGATGATTTCGTCACAAAATTGGACTACATAACAGGCGAGAACGGCCTGACGTTTAAGGACCGACGACAATGGCTCACAAAAAAGCAGGCGGATCATCCCGCAACGGCCGCGACTCCAACAGTCAGCGGCTCGGCCTGAAGATTTTCGGCGGCGAGCAGGTGCTCGCCGGCAACATCATCGCGCGCCAGCGCGGCACCAAATGGCATCCGGGCACCAATGTCGGCCTGGGCAAGGACCACACGCTGTTCGCGCTGACCCACGGTCGCGTCGAGTTCCGTACCAAAGCCAAAGGCCGGATCTTCGTATCGGTGCTCCCGATGACGGAGGCTGCGGCCGAATAAACGGCGGATCAATTGTTGCGTCCGCCGGCATCCATCGAACCGGCGGGCCCATTCGGGTTCCATGAGGGGAGACGGGATGCCGGCTCCCCTCTTTGCTTTTGAGGAGCCCGCGCGATGACACTGCTGGAACAAGGCGCACCGGAGAGCGTGGAAGGGCGAGGCATTCTCGTCCTCGAGACCGAGCGGCTCGTGCTGCGTCCGCCGCGGTTCGAGGATGCCGCCGCGATCGCCGCCCTCGGCAACGACCGTCGCATCGCCGAGAACACCCTGCGGATACCGTACCCCTACACGCTCGCGGACGCGCAAGCCTTTCTCACCGCCGCCAATGCGAGCGGCGGCGCCGAGATCGTGTTTCTGATCACCACATGGGTGGGCACCGTGCTGGGCTGCTGCGGCATGGCGAAGCTCGACGGCGAGCATCCCGAGATCGGCTATTGGCTCGGCGTTCCGTTTTGGGGCAAGGGCTACGCCACCGAGGCCGCGCGCGCCGTGATCGATCATGCCTTTGACGATCTCGGCTGCGAGGTGATCGTCGGTGGCGCGCGGGTGAGCAATCCCGCCTCGCGCCGGGTGCTGCAGAAATGCGGCTTCGAATGGACGGGAGTCGGGCTCTACCGCATCCGCGCGCTCGCCTCGTCGGCGCCGGTCGATCGCTTTCGTCTCGACCGCGGACTATGGGCCTCACTCAAGAGCTGGGGCAAGGTCAACAGAGGAACGTGAGCTTGCCCCGGACTTGGATCGAGACCCAAGCTGCGGGGCTGGCCTTGCGTCTCGTGCGCGAGGCGGACGACGAGGCGCTCTTCCCCCTGTTCGCCGATTGGGACGTGATCCGCTGGCTCAGCTCGCCGCCCTGGCCCTATACGCGCAAGGACATGCAAAGTTTCGTCCGCGAGCAGGCGGCCACGGACAGCGAGGATGCGGAGACGCGTTTCGCGATCACGCTGGAGCAAACGCCGATCGGTATCGTCGGCGTGCGGATGCGGCCCGCCAGTCATCTGCAGCGCGGCGACGGCCCCAATATCGGCTACTGGCTCGGCCGGCGTTATTGGGGCCATGGCTACATGACGGCAGCGCTTCGTGGCGTCGTGGACCACGTCTTCTGCATGCAGCCCCACGACGCGATCTATTGCGGCGCGTTCGTGGGAAACTGCGCGTCATTACGGGTGCAGGAGAAGGTCGGGTTCGCGCGGGACGGCGAAACCATGTTGTATTCGCGCCCACGCGGTGGAGAATTCCCGCATATCAACACGCTGTTGACGCGAGCCAAGTTCGTTTCCCATTAGAGCGAGTATCGGGAGAATCACCATGGCCGCACCTTTCGCCATCATCGGCATCGACCACGTGGTGCTGCGCGCGGCCGATCCGGCGGCGCTGGAGCGCTTTTACATGCAGGTGCTGGGCTGCGCGTTCGAGAAGCGCCAGGGCACGCTGGCGCAGCTGCGAGCCGGGCACGCGCTGATCGATATCGTTCCGGCCGACGAGGCCGGGCCGGCGCAGGGAACGTCGAGCACCGGCGGCGCTAATCTCGATCACCTGTGCCTGCGGGTTGCGCCCTTCGACGCCTCCGCCATCGCCGCGCATCTCGCGGCGCATGGCATTCGCTGCGGCGAGGAGATGTCACGCTATGGTGCCGAAGGCCAGGGCCCGTCGGTTTACCTGCACGATCCCGAAGGCAACGGCGTCGAGCTCAAGGGTCCGGTTGCGGGCTGAATGTTTATTTCGCTGCACTCGCACGGGTTCTTTGTCATATGCCCAGAACTCGCTCGCTCGCACGCGCAGAGACCAGGTATCGCACCGCGCGACCCGCGCACGCTTGGCTGAGATGCGTGGCGGGTCGAAGCATGCGGGCCAGGTTGCATGCCGGGTTGTCCTCCCCGGCGGCATTTGATAGCCCGAAATTGCATGGCGCATGACATCTTGATCCGCGGCGGGCTGCTGCTCGACGGCACCGGCGCCGCGGGCAGGCCCGGCGACCTCGCGATCCGCGATGGCCGCATCGCCGCCATCGGCACCGACCTCGGCAACGATGCGGCGAAAGTGATCGACGCCACCGGACTGGCGGTGGCGCCGGGCTTCATCGACATCAAGACTCATTCCGACTTCACGCTGCCGATCAATC
>DASSJW010000303.1:0-2023 GCA_035690995.1 Xanthobacteraceae bacterium | reverse complement strand
GCTCGCCGACAGCAAGCGCTTTCCGGTCGCGCCGGAAATTCCCACCATCGCCGAAGGCGGTGTGCCGGGCTTCGGCCGCGCCTCCGGATTCATCGGCCTGTTTGCTCCGGCGGGAACGCCGACCCCGGTGGTCAAGAAGCTGTCGCAGGAGGTCGCGGCCATTCTCGCCACGCCCGGCGCCCAGACCACCGCGCGGGCCCTGACGTCGGCGACGGCCTACGAGGATGACGAGACCTTCGCGCGTTTCCTCGCCGCCGAGTCCGCGAAATGGAAACAGGCGCTGTCGTCGCTGAATTTGTCGAATTAACTGAAGTCGTGACACCTGCTTATTCCAGATGTCATTCCGGGGCGCCGCGCAGCGGCGAGCCCGGAATCCATATTCCCAGGCCGTGGCTGTGGATTCCGGGCTCCTCGCTGCGCACCCAAGTCGGCTATAGCCGACTTGGGCACATCTAAATGCCGATCTCGGGTAAACCCGAGATCGGTGGCCCCGGAATGACGGCGCCGCAACCTCAATTAGGAGACCCGCATGCCGCTGATGAGTGGAGGTGATGCCGTCGTGCGCTCGGTGCTCGCGCACGGCATCTCCACGATCTATTGCCTGCCCGGCGTCCAGAGCGATCATCTGTTCAACGCCATGTTCGACGCCGGCGACGCGCTCTCGGTCGTGCATACCCGGCACGAGCAGGGCGCCGCCTACATGGCGCTCGGCGCCGCGCTGGCGACCGGAAAGCCCGCCGCCTACTCGGTGGTGCCGGGGCCCGGCTTTCTCAACAGCACCGCTGCGCTCGCCACCGCCTATTCGACCGGGGCGCGCGTGCTGGCCATGATCGGCCAGATCCCGAGCCGCGGCATCGGCAAGGGGCACGGGCTCCTGCACGAAATTCCCGACCAGATCGGCATCCTGCGCAAACTGACCAAATGGGCCGAGCGTGTCGGCAGCCCGCAGGAGGCGCCCGATGTCGTCGCCCGCGCCTTCAAGGCATTGCAATCAGGACGGCCGCGGCCGGTCGGCGTGGAAGTCCCGCCCGACATGCTGGCGGCGCGCGCCGAGGTGCAACTGTCGTCGCCCTTGCCGCCCGATGCCGAGGCGGCGCTCGACGAGGATGCGATCGAGCGCGCGGCCGCGATGCTGGCGCGGGCGGATTGTCCGGTGATCTTCGTCGGCGGCGGCGCCCTCGATGCTGCCGACGAGGTGCGCGCGCTCGCCGAGCGGCTTGGTGCGCCGGTCGTGTCCTATCGCCGCGGACGCGGCGTGCTCGACGATCGCCATCCGCTCAGCCATGCGCTGCCGGGCGGCCATGCGCTGTGGGCGAAGGCCGACGTGGTGCTTGCGGTCGGCACGCGGCTGCAGCTTCAGCTCGCGAACTGGGGCACCGACGACAAGCTCGCGCTGATCAAGGTCGACATCGATCCCGAGGAGCTCGACCGGATTCGCACGCCCGAGATCGGGCTCGCCGGCGACGCCGCCGCCGTGCTGGCGCGGCTCAACCAGCATCTCGCGCACCTGCCGGCGATGCCAGCGGATCGCATCGCTCGCAGCCGCGATCTCAAGGAGCGCATCGGCGCCTCGCTCTCGGTGCTCGCACCGCAGCTCGGCTTTCTGCGCGCGATCCGCGACGTGCTGCCCGACGACGGCGTTCTCATCGACGAGCTGACCCAGGTCGGTTACACCGCGCGCAACGCCTACGAGACGCGCAAGCCGCGCACCTTCATTTCGTCAGGCTACCAGGGCACGCTCGGCTGGGGCGTCGCCACCGCGCTCGGCGCCAAGCATGCTCTCGGGGACGTGCCGGTGGTGGCGCTCAGCGGCGACGGCGGATTCATGTTCAACGTGCAGGAGCTCTCGACCGCGGTGCGCCACCGCATCCCGATCGTGGTGATCGTGTTCAACGACGGCGCCTACGGCAATGTCCGCAACATGCAGAAGAGCCTGCACGGCAATCGCCTGATCGGCACCGATCTCGCCAATCCCGACTTCGTGCGGCTGGCCGAGAGCTTCGGCATCGCCGGCCACCGCGTG
>DASSJW010000302.1:0-3883 GCA_035690995.1 Xanthobacteraceae bacterium | reverse complement strand
TGATCCCGCTGGTCGGTCGCGGCGAGGCCGAGCTCGGCATCGCCAATGCGCTGGAAGTCGCGGTGGCCGTCGAGGGCACGCGGTTGCCGGATCTGCGCCTGATCGGCGCGATCCATCCGCTGCCCACGGCTTACTTCGTGCGCAAGGACACGGCGATGAAGACGATCGCCGACCTCAAAGGCAAGAAAGTCGTGTTCGGATTTTCAGCCCAGAGGGTGCTCGACACGGTGTCGCGGGCGATCCTGGCGGCGGGCGGGTTGACCGAAAAGGACATCTCGCCCGTGTTGGTGCCCAATGTCATCCGCGGCGCCGACGATTTCGTATCGGGCGCGGCGGACACGTTCTATTTCGCCTTCGGCGCGCCCAAGGTGCGCGAGGTCGACGCGACTGTCGGTGGCATCCGCGTGCTGGAGATACCGGACAGCGGCATGGCGGCGGCGCGCAAGATCTTCCCCGAGGGCTACCTGTCGCCTGCGGCGCCCGGCCCCTTCTTCATCGGCGTCGACAAACCGATGGGGGTCTATACCTGGGACAATCTCCTGTTCACCAACGCCAAGGTGAAGGACGAGCAGGTCTACAAGATCATCGAGGCGATGGCGAAGAACAAGGACGACCTGGTCGCGATTCAGCCGGCATTGCGCTCCTTCACTGCAGCCGGGCTGTATAAGAATTACAGCGTGCCGTACCATCCGGGCGCGTTGAAATATTTCAACGACAACAAGATCGAGCCCACGACGACCCGCTGAAACGCAGATTTTCCATCCTTGGGGGAGACCATGTCCGTCGTCGCTTCCGTCATCCGCACCGCCAGCATCGTGCTCACCGGGCTCTCGTTCGCGGCCGGCACCGCGTCCGCGCAGACCTACGGTCTTGCCACCATGCAGCCCGGCACGCTCGCCCACACGGCCGCGTCCGCCATCGCCAAGGTGCTGAAGGAAAAGGGTGGCCTCAACACGCTCGTGCAGGCCACGGCCGGCGAATCCGTGCTCATTCCCATGGTCGCGAAGGGCGAGATCGATCTCGGCATTGCCAACATGCTGGAGGTGGTGGACGGGGTCGAGACCGGCCGGCTGCAGAACGATCTGCGCGTGATCGGCTCGATCTACACACTTCGCATCGGGTTCTTCAGCCGCAAGGACAGCGGCATCAACACCGTGGCCGACCTCAAGGGCAAGCGGGTCCCGGCCGGCTATTCCGCCATGCGCACGCTCGATCGCAACTCGCTCGCCATGCTCGCGACCGCCGGCCTCACGCTCAATGATGTGAAACCGGTCATGGTGCCGAACGTGTTGCGCGGGGCGGATGATTTTCTCGCCGGCGCCAACGACACCTTCATGTTCTCCTTCGGCGGACCCAAGGTGCGGGAGGCCGATGCCACGGTGGGCGGCGTACGCGCTCTTGCCATCATCGACACGCCGCAGGGGCTGGAAGCGAGCCGCAAGGTCTTCCCGTACGGCTATTTCGTCGAGGTCAGGCCGGGTCCGGTTTTCGTCGGCGTCGCGCAGCCGATGAAGGCCTACGCCATGGACTACCTGCTGTTCACCAATGCCAGGACCAAAGATGACGTCGTCTACAAGATGCTCGACACAATGGCGAAGAACAAGCCTGACCTCGTGGCGACCGCGCCGGTGCTCAACGACTTTGCGCCGGAGCGCCTGCATCGCAAGCATGAGCTCGCCTACCATCCCGGTGCGCTGCGGTACTTCCGGGACAACAAGCTCGAAGCCAATGCGTACGAGTAAGGCTTGCCGGTGAGCGAAGAGCGCATTGCTCCGGACAAGGCAAGAAATATTTCGGCCGCGTCGGAAGAACGGTTCATTGCGAGCACGGCGGAGTTCGCCTCCACCGCCTCGAGAGCCACCATCTTCTGGACCAATGTCTTTCAGGCGCTGTTGGTTTCCGCCGTCGTGCTCTGGGTGCTGGACGTCCCCCGGCAGGTTTTCAACATTTCCTTCTATACCGAGCAGCTTCTCACCGTCTGCCTCGGACTGACGCTTGCGCTCGCTTTCATCGCCGATACCTCGCGCCCGCGCCGCTGGAGCGACTGGGTCGCGGTGGTCCTGTCGTTGCTGCTCTGCGGCTACATCACGGTGCGTTACGAGGCGCTGACCTACGAACTCGCGAGCCTGCCGGTGGAGGGGATCGTCGGCAGCGCCGTTCTGACGGTTCTGGTCCTGGACGCGAGCCGGCGCACGTCGGGATGGGGCTTCGTCGGGATCATTCTGGCGATGGCGGTCTACGTCTACGTCAGTCCGTTCCTCCCCGGCGATTTCCAGACCCGATGGGTCTCGCCGCAGCGCATGGTCGCCTATGTGGGCCTCGACGTGAACGGGATGATCGGCTCGATCCTGGCCGTGGCCGTTCTGGTGGTGATCCCGTTCACCATCCTGGGTCAAGTGCTGGCGCGCACCGGGGGTGCGGAATTCTTCTCCGATCTCGCGATGTCGGCGATGGGCACCTTCCGCGGCGGCGCCGCGAAGATCGCCGTGGTCGGTTCCGCGCTGTTCGGCATGATCTCAGGCAGCGCGGTATCGAACGTGCTCGCGGTCGGGATCGTCACCATTCCGACCATGATCAAATCCGGCTTCACGCCCTATCGGGCGGCGGCGATCGAATCGGTCGGATCGACCGGGGGCCAGCTGATGCCGCCGGTGATGGGCGCTGCCGCCTTCATCATGGCGGAGTTCCTGCAGGTTTCCTACGGCGCGGTCTGTATCGCGGCGGCGATTCCGGCCGTGCTCTACTACGCCTGTCTGTTCATCCATGTCGATCTCGAGGCCGCCAAGCACGGCATCGGCTCGGCCCAGATCAAGGATGCGCCCACGCTCGCCGAGGTGATCAAATCCGGCTGGCACTTCCTGGTGCCGATCACCTTCCTCGTCGTCGCGCTGATTTATCCCGAAGTCTTCCGGCTGACGCCGGAAAAGGCCGCGATCGTCTCCACCGGCCTCCTGATCGCGCTGGCGCTCGTCTTCGGCTATCGCCGCAAGCGCGCCACCGTCGGGGAAATCGTCATGGCGGTGATCGAGACCGGACGGGTCTCGCTCGACATCATCCTGATCGGTGCCGCGGCCGGCATCATGGTCGGGATCATGAGCATTTCCGGCCTCGCCTTCAGCATGACGCTCCAGTTGCTCGCGCTGTCCGGCGACAACGTGTTTCTGCTGCTGCTGCTGATTGCCGTGCTCGCCTTCGTGCTCGGCATCGGCCTGCCCACCGTGAGCGTCTACATCCTGACCGCGACGCTGCTCGCGCCCGCCCTGGTCAAGCTCGGCGTTACGCCGATGGCCGCGCATATGTTCGTCATGTACAACGGCATGCTGTCGATGATCACGCCGCCGGTGGCGTTTGCGGCCTACGCCGCGGCCAACATCGCCCGCACCGACGGCTGGACCACCGGCTGGATCGCCTGCCTGGTCGGCTGGAGCACGTTCATTCTGCCGTTCCTGTTCGTCCTGACGCCAAGCCTGCTGATGGACGGCCCGAGCTACCTGATCGTCTGGAATTTCGTGCGCATCCTGTTCGCGCTGTTCATCGGCACGGCGGGGATCGTCGGCTTTGCGCTGGCGCCGCTGTCGCTCGTCGGCCGCCTGATCTATGGCTTCGTCGCCCTGCCGATCGCGCTGCCGCCGGAGAGCTTCACCGGCGGCTACACCATCAACTTCATCGGCATTGCCGCCGGCATCATGGTCGGGATCATGAGCATCTCGGGCCTCGCCTTCGGCATGACGATGCAGCTCCTGGCGCTGTCCGGCGACAACGTGTTCTGGCTCCTGCTGCTGATCGCCATCCTCGCCTTCGTGCTCGGCATCGGCCTGCCGACCGTGAGCGTGTACATCCTCACGGCCACGCTGCTTGCGCCGGCGCTGATCAAGCTTGGCGT
>DASSJW010000301.1:0-3263 GCA_035690995.1 Xanthobacteraceae bacterium | reverse complement strand
GGCAGGCCGACGTCGGTAAAGAGCAGGATCACCTCCGGGTGAAGCCGCAGGATTTGCAACGCCGCCGCCACGGTGCCCGCTTCCAGCACCCGGTAGCCCAGCTCGCGGAGAATGCTCGTGGTGTAGGCGCGCACATCCGCTTCGTCTTCCACGACCAGGACGGTCTGGCCGCTCGAGCTCCTGGGCGCACGCGCCTCCATTTCCGGCACGCCGAGCGCGCCGTCGTCGGAGTGCAGGCGGGGAAGATAAATCTTCACCGTCGTGCCATGGCCCACTTCACTGTAGATTTTGACGTTGCCGCCCGACTGCTTCACGAAGCCGTAGACCTGCGACAACCCGAGGCCGGTCCCATGGCCGATGTCCTTGGTCGTGTAGAACGGCTCGAACGCGCGGGCGAGCACGTCGCGGGACATGCCCGAGCCGGTGTCGGTGATGCTGATCGCCACATATTGCCCCGGCTCCACTTCGGCCTGCGACGCCGCGTAGCCCTCGTCGAGATAGACGTTGGCGGTCTCGATCGTCAGCTTGCCGCCCTTGGGCATGGCGTCGCGGGCGTTGACGGCAAGATTGAGAATGCTGACCTCGAGCTGGGTCGGATCGGCGTGCACCCGCCACATGCCGCCGGCGAGCACGGTTTCGATGACGACCTGCTCGCCGAGCGTGCGGCGGAGAAGGTCGGACATTCCGCTGACGAGGCGACCGAGATCGACGGGCTTCGGCTCCAGCGGCTGACGGCGGGAAAAAGCCAGCAGGCGCTGCGTCAGCGACGCCGCCCGCTGCGCACCCCGCATGGCGTTGTCGACCGAACGGCCGAGCCGTGGGAGATCCGCGGAGGGTGAACCCAGGTTGCGTTGCGCGGACTCGAGATTGCCGATGATGACCGTCAGGAGGTTGTTGAAATCGTGCGCGACGCCTCCCGTAAGCTGGCCGATGCCCTCCATCTTCTGCGATTGCGCCAGTTGCTCTTGGGCGCGCTGCAGCGCCATCTGCGCCTCCCGCCGTTCCGTGATGTCGCGGGTGATCTTGGCAAAGCCGAGCAGGCGACCGTGCTTGTCGAGGATGCGATTGATGGCAACACTGGCCCAGAATTGCGACCCGTCCTTGCGGACCCGCAACCCTTCGGCCTCGAACTTGCCCTCGCGCTTCGCCGTTTCGAGCGCACGGGCCGGCAGGCCGGCGGCGCGGTCCTCCGCCGTGTAAAAATTCTCGAAGCTTCGGCCGACGATATCGGTGTCGCGATATCCCTTGATGCGCTGCGCGCCGGGATTCCAGTTGGTGACGATGCCGGTCGGGTCCAACATGAAGAGCGCGTAGTCCGTGACGCCTTCGACGAGGTGCTGGAAGCGCCCTTCGGCCCGCTCGCGCTGCTCCGCTTCTTCCACCAGCTTGGCATTTGCGGCGGCAAGCTCGGCCGTGCGCTCGGCCACCCGCGCTTCCAGCTTCTGCTCGCTTTCGCGCAGAGCGTTCTCGATCACCTTGCGGCGTTCGATTTCGTCCTGCGCGGCGCGATAGAGCCTTGCCTTGTCGATTGCGATGGCTGCCTGCACGGCGATGGCGGCGACGATGCGCTCCGCGCGGGCATCGAACACGTTCGGCTCGGGGTGGCCGAAGAACAGGCCGCCCAGCACCTCGCCGCCGCGGGTAACCACCGGCGCGGCGAGATAGCTGCGCACCGGCAGGTGTCCCTTCGGCATGCCGAAATAGGGGTCGTTGCGCCCGAAGCGCGGATCCTTGGTGATGTCGGGCGAGCGCACGAGCCCTTCGCCATTGAATGTCGGAGCGAATACGGCGGTGTTCCTCGGCATCGGAAATTTCGCGAATGCCTCGCGCGAGGCACCCGACAGCGTATGGAGCATGTAGGACCCGCCCTTGGCATCGCGGACATTGTAGAAGAACGAGCCGAAGGCAGCTCCCGACAGTTGCGTGGCGGTGTCGGTGACCACCTGGACGGCCGTTTCCAGATCCGTTTCGGCCGCGACCGCAGTCCCGACGCGATTGAGCAATTGCAGAGTCTGCGCTTCTTCCTCGAGCAGGCGCGCCGTCTGCCGGCGGGTCCGCGCAAGGTGGAGATTCGTCTCGATGCGCGCCATGAGCTCGCGCGCCGAGAACGGCTTGGTCAGATAGTCCTCGGCGCCGGCGCGCAGCCCCTCGACCTTGGCCTCCTCGCCGGCGCGGGCGGAGAGCAGGATCACCGGGATGGCCTTCAATCCGTCATCTGCACGCATCGCCGCCAGCAGACCGAAACCGTCGAGCTTCGGCATCATGACGTCGGACAGCACGAGCGCGGGCGGGCGCGCGCGCGCGGCGCGCAGCGCCGCTTCGCCGTCGCCGACCGCCTCCACGCGATAGCCGGCCGTGACCAGCAGCCGTTCGACGTATTGCCGCATGTCACGGTTGTCGTCCGCCAACAGAACGAGGTCATGCCGGCCGTCATGCGCGGTCGGAGGCCCCCCGATATCCTGCGGCCCCGAGGCCGCAAGGCTATCCGGTGCGTCCCGCCGCCCGTCGAGCCAGGCCGCAGCTTCTTGCAAATAGGCCTGGGCGCGAACCGCGGTCGGGAGCGGCTGCGCGTTGCTGTGGACGCTTGCGCTCGGCAGGTGCCCGGCACCGAATGGCAGCGTGATGGTGAACCTGCTGCCCTTGCCCTGTTCGCTGTCGACGGAGATCCCGCCGCCGTGCAGCCTGACCAGCTCCTGCACCAGCGCGAGCCCGATGCCGCTGCCTTCGATGCTGCGGCCGCGGGCGCCTTCGACGCGATGAAAGCGTTCGAACAGCCGCGGCAATTGCTCCGGCGCAATGCCGGTACCGGTGTCGCGCACCGTGACCTCGGCGGAGCGACCGTCCGCACCGGGCCGCACCTCGACCGCGACTTCGCCCTCGAAGGTGAACTTGAACGCATTGGAGAGAAGATTGAGCACGATCTTCTCCCACATGTCGCGGTCGACATAGACGGGTTCGGCCAGCGGGGGGCAGTCGAGGCGAAACCGCAGGCCGGCCCGCTCCATCGTCGACTCGAACGCCGAAGCGACATCCGCCGTCAGCCTTGAAAGATCTACCGCCTCGAAGCTGGCCTGCGCCCGCCCCGATTCGATGCGGGAGAAATCGAGCAGCGAGTTCACCAGCTTGAGCAGCCGCACGCCGTTGCGATGCGCGACCGACACCAGCGCCTTGTTCTCCGGAAGCACGGCGCCTTCCGGCTTGGCCAATACTTCCTCGAGCGGGCTGAGCATCAACGTCAGCGGCGTGCGAAACTCATGGCTCAC
>DASSJW010000300.1:0-2658 GCA_035690995.1 Xanthobacteraceae bacterium | reverse complement strand
CGGATGAGCAGGTTGATGCCGGCTTGCACCGGTGGGCACCACACGTCGGTAATCCCCGGCACGCCGGCACGATCGAGCACGTTCCATGCGGTGGCGGCGCGCATGATCGACGAGCACACCGCGTTCTCCGAATAGCTGCCGGGCATCGAGCCCTCGATGGTGCCGCGCAGAATCGGATCGTTCCGGTGGGTGATGGCGGTGACGCGGATGGTCGGCTTGGGCGAGCGGTCGCCGGCGAGGTAACCGGTGAACTCGGCATAGGGGCCTTCCATCGTGTAGGTGCTGGGATCAAGCCCGAGATACCCTTCGATGACGATCTCGGCGGTTGCCGGCACGTAGAGGTCGACGGTTTCGCATTTCACCAGCTCCACCGGCGCGCCGCGAATGGCGCCCATGACGTCGTATTCGCACATGCCCTTGGGGACCGGCGAGCCGCCGGTGAAGCCGAGCGACGGCTCCCAGCCGATCGCCACTGCGATCGGCATCTCCGCCTGCCCGCCGTTCTGCCAGGCGGTGAAATGGTGTCCGATATGCTGCGCACGCCACATCAGGATCGGAATTCGATCGTGGCCGGCGACCATCCCGCGATAGATGCCGACATTCATGATCCCGGTTTCGGGATCCTTGGTGACGCAACCGCCATACGTCAGGAGATAACGTCCGCCGTCCAGCCGGTTCCAATGCGGCGTGGGAAACTCGTAGAGATCGACATCGGCTCCCGTGATGATGTTCTCCTTCACGGGCCCGGTGGCCACGATCTTCGGAGGAATACTGCCGGTGAGGACGGTGCGGCCGATCTTGACCAGCTCGCGCGGATGCGTGTCGGGCGGCAGGCCCAGCATCATCGCGATGCGCCGGTAGTTGTTGAGCGCGGAGCCGAAGATGCGGCGGCAACGGCTCGCCGGCGTGTTGTAATCCTTGATGTTGTTGAACAGCAGCGCCTTGCCGGTCCCGGGCCCTTGCGCCAGCCGCATGACGGTGCCGAGCTCGATGTTCCAATCGACCTCGGCGTTGACTTCCTGCAACTCGCCCTGCGCCGCGAGCGCCGCGATCCAGCCGCGCAGATCGCCGAACGCGGTCGGATTTCGTTGGACGCTCATCTGTTCTTTCCGGGTTTGGAACATGTTTCTTCTCGCAAATCGCTAAGCTGGGAGATGTTTTCCGTCGGCCCTACGGTCTTCCGTCGTCCCCGTGAAAGCTCCGGCCCATGCTGCCATACACTGAGGCCTCCGGGATATGGGCACCTGTCTGCGCGGGGAGGGCGCCACGGCGCGCCGAAGCATCGGATGCATCATGGCACGAACCGTTCCGCCGGCGGCGCGATCTCGGTGACGAGATCGCGCACGAGCCGTTTGCTGGACAAGGGCGCCAGCGTCATGTCACGCGCGGCGAGACGGGCGGTGCAGGCATAGACGGTGGTGCCGTCGAGTTCGATCATGCATTCCTTGCACGCGTTGGCGTTGATGCAGGAGAAGCGGACGGCGAGGCTCGGATCGTGAGTCGTCCGGATCCAGCGCAAGGCATCGAGCACGGACTGGCCGGGCTCGAACGGGACCTGGTAGTGCTCCCACCGTCCTGCATCGGCGCTGTCTCCGCGCCAGATTTTCAAGCGTGCGATCGAGGTCATCTGGTTCCGTCACGCGCGGGTGCGCCGTATCGATACCGGCTCATTGTGCCGCCGCCTGCGCGACGACGGGCACCGGCGTGAGCGCCAAGCCGTCCGGGCCCAGCCGTGCCACCTGGTTCAGGCGCCATTGCGGCAACATGCCGGGCAGGTCTTCGCGCTGGTGGGCGCCGCGGCTCTCGCCGCGGGCCAGCGCGGAGATCGTCACCGTGCGCGCCACCAGCAGCATGTTGCGCAAGTCGAACCATTCGAGCCGGCGCAGGTCGAATGGCTTGTTGTCGCCCATCGGCCGCTCGCCGAGCGCTCCGGTCATCTCGTCGATCGCCAGGAGGGCGCGCTTGAGCTTGGCCTCGGTGCGGAACGGGCCGACGTCATCGGCCATGGTCGCCTGCAGGCGCTCGATCATGGCGGCGGTGTTGACGTCGCTGGCTTCGCCGGAAGCGGCGACAAGATCGAGCGTTTGGCGCGCCGCTTGCGGGTCGAACGAATGCGCGGTCATGCGCTGGACGCGCTCAGCGGCGCTGCGGCCGGCGCGACGCCCGAACACCAAGGCTTCGGTGATGGCATTGCCGGACAATCGATTGGCGCCGTTGGCGCCGCCGACCGCCTCGCCCGCGACGTAAAGGCCCGGAATCTCGGTCGCCATGCGTTCGTCGGCGGCCACGCCGCCCATGTGGTAGTGGGCGATCGGCGCGACCTCGATCGGCATCTTGGTAAGGTCGATCTGGTTCTTCGCCAGCCGGTCGATCACCGGACCGAACGCCTGGCGCAACGTCGGCTCCGAGCAATGCTCGAAGCTCAGATAGGCGCCGCCGTGCGGGGACCCGCGTCCCGCCTCCACCTCCTTGACGATGGCGTAGGTCGCGACATCGCGGGTGGTGACGTAGCGCCCCTCCTCGCTCACGCCGTAGCGCGCGGTGAACTCCTCGCCCTCGCTGTTGAGCAGCCGGCCGCCGAGCTTGTAGCGGAACGGGTCCCACATGATCGGGTCCATGCCGATCAGCCGTGGCGCAAGGTGCCCGATCGGAAAGAAC
>DASSJW010000299.1:0-2180 GCA_035690995.1 Xanthobacteraceae bacterium | reverse complement strand
TCGCGGCGCGCATGCGCTTTCCGCTCGAGATCGCGCAGGCCGTGCGTGCCGCGGTGCCGAAGGGGATGCCGCTCGGTGCGCGCATCACCGGCAACGATTGGAGCGAAGGCGGGCTCAGCCCGGACGATGCGGTTGCATTCGCCCGGGCGCTGAAGGAGGCCGGCCTCGATTTCGTTTGTATCTCCTCTGGCGGCATCAGCGCCGAAACGCGCCCCACTTTGGTCGCCAACACCAATGTCGAGTTTGCCGAGAAGGTGAAGCGTGAGGCCGGTATCGCCACCCGGACGGTCGGACTGATCGCCACCCCCAAACAGGCCGAAACCATCGTCGCCGATGGCAAGGCCGATATGGTCGCGCTGGCCCGTGCCATGCTCGATGATCCCCATTGGGGCTGGCACGCGGCGCAAACGCTCGGTGCGGAGGTCGCCCGGCCCAAGCAGTACCAGCGCGCGGCGCCCAAGGTGTGGGCGGGAGCGAGCTATCGCGACTGATCTCCGCCGCCGCTTCGTCGGCGCGCGGGGTCGCGGTGGGTCATGACCATCGGCAGGCGATGGTCCGCAAGTACGCGGAATCATTCTCGCCATGGATGCGTTCGTCTTTGCCGCCGTTTTGTTCGCCGCCGCGTGCCATGCCGGATGGAACGCGACGATTAAGGGCGGGCTCGATCCGTTGGCGACGACGGTGCTGATCTCGATCGGAGCGGCACTCGTCTCGCTGGTCTTCCTGCCGATGACCGGCTTGCCCGCGCTCGCAGCATGGCCTTGGTGCGCGGCGTCGGTGCTGATCCATCTCGTCTATTTCGGCGCGCTGATCGAGAGCTACCGCGCCGGCGACATGGGCCAGGTTTATCCGATTGCCCGCGGGTCGGCCCCCTTGATGACCGCGATCGCGACGACCGGCTTCATCGGCGAGCGACTGGGCCTCCTTGCGTGGTGTGGCATCCTGCTGCTGGGCGCCGGCGTGTTGCTGCTGTCGCTGCGCGGCGGCCGCGATCTAGCCCGGCTCGATCGCAAGGCTGTGGGTCTCGCGTTGTTCACCGCGGTGACGATCTGCGCCTATTCGGTGGTGGATGGCATGGGCGCACGGCTCAGCGGCAACGCCAATGCTTATTCGGTGATGCTGTTCGTGGGCATCGGCCCGGTCATGGTGATCTACGCGCTCGTCCGCCGGGGCCGCGAGGTGCTTGCGGCGATGGGGCGGCACTGGGGCATTGGCCTTGCGGGTGGGAGCCTGCAGCTCGGTTCCTACGGGATCGCGATCTGGGCGATGACGGTGGCGCCGATCGCGATCGTGGCGGCGCTGCGCGAGAGCAGCGTGCTGTTCGGCGCGGCGATCGCCGTTGTCTTCCTCAAGGAGCCGTTGCGCGCAGGCCGCGCGGCCGCGGCGGTGATGATCGTTGCCGGATTGGCGTTGATCCGCCTGTACTGAACCGTTGCGCGGATCTCAGTGTCGGCACACCCTCATGAACTCGTGGCGGGAATCAGCTCATGCAGGCCGATCTCGCGCATTCGCTCGAGATCCTCCGGCACATCCACGTCCCATAACGTGACCGGCTCGTGCCAAGTCAGGCCCAGCGTCCTGAGTCGGCGGCGGGTTTCGTCCATGACGCCAGACGTGCCCCACGGCATGTCCGCGAACAACACGGGCTCAGGCGCGCGCAGGCCGATCAGGGTGTAGCCGCCGTCTTCCGCCGGAACGACCACCGCCGGGGCGCGTCCGCGCAGAACGTCGGCGGCCGTGCGCAGATGATTGGACGTGAGGGCAGGGCAGTCGCTGCCGATCACCAATACCGGGCGGTTTGCCGCGGCGATCGCCGCCAGCATGCGGGCGCCAAGATCGCCTTCCGCCTGGCGCGCGAGCGCGATGCCAAGGCGCGTAGCGATCGACTGGAAGGCCGGATGGCTCTCATCCGGCGTCGTCCACAGCGTGACCGGACCGACGGCGGCGGCACACGCGGTTTCGACCGCGCGCTCGATCAGGCGTCCCTGCAACACGGCGGCACCGCGCGTCCCCAGCACCGGAATGAGCCGGGTCTTGGCGAAACCCGCGATCGGCGCCTTGGCCAATACCGCGACGGCAACCGGCTCATTCATAGCCGTAGAGTCGCGCAAGCTCTTTTGGATCGGCGCCGAAAAAATAGGCGAGCCGCAGGCGCCACATCAGCACGACGGTGTTGAGGA
>DASSJW010000298.1:0-5861 GCA_035690995.1 Xanthobacteraceae bacterium | reverse complement strand
TGGCCGGGCGTCGCGGCACGCATGCGGGTCGCCTGAGTTTTCGCCAGCCGGCTGCCGCACGCGTGCTCGCGGCTGTCAGTGCGCTGGGCCGCGTAGCGCAATGCGTTTGGAATGCTTAGGATTGCACGCCCAGCGTTTCATAGGCGAGCCGGACCGCTTGTCGCCGGCTCGATACGATATGACCGACCAGACCCCGCAACAATCTCAACCATCACGGTGCTATCGATGCGGACCCTGCTGATTGCCGTCGCATTGATTGCCGGTCCGGCGGCGGGCAGCGCGACGGCCCAGGTCTACCCGGCGCGCCCCATCACGATGGTGGTCCCCTTCGCCGCGGGCGGCTCGTCGGATACGATCGGCCGCATCATCGCCGATGGGATGCGAGGGCCGCTCGGTCAGTCCGTCATCATCGAAAACGTGGGAGGCGCGTCGGGCAATATCGGCGTCGGGCGGGTCGCTCGCGCCGCGCCCGATGGCTACACGCTCATTCTGGGTAGTTGGCCGACGCACGTCTTGAATGCCGCCATTTTCGCCCTGCCATACGATCCCTTGAACGATTTCGAGCCGGTGTCATTGGTCGCGGCCCAACCGCTGCTCGTGATCGGCAAGAAGGCCCTCCCCCCGAAGAACTTGGCGGAGTTGATTGCCTGGCTGAAGGCGAGCCCGTATACGGCGACGCAGGCGACAGCCGGCGCGGGCGGTGCATCACATGTCGCGGGGGTTTTCTTCCAGAGAGCGACTGGCACCCGCTTTCAGTTCGTGCCCTATCGGGGCAGCGGCCCCGGGATGCAAGATTTGCTGGCGGGACAGATCGACATGATGATCGATTTGGCAGCCAGCTCGACGCCGCAGGTGCGTGCCGGTACCGTCAAGGCTTATGCCGTCACCGCCAGGAGCCGGTCGGCAGCAGCGCCTGATGTTCCAACGGTCGACGAGGCCGGACTGCCAGGCTTCCACGTCTTGTCCTGGCACGCGATCTGGGCGCCAAAGGCAACGCCGAAGAGCGTCATCGCCAAGCTCAATGGCGCCGTCAACGAGGCCCTAGCCGATCCAGCGGTGCAGAAGCGGCTAACGGACGTCGGGCAGGAGATTTTCCCGCGCGAGCAACACACGCCGGAGGCGCTGAGGGCTTACCAGTCGGCCGAGATCGAAAAATGGTGGCCGATCATCCGGGATGCCAACATCAAGGCGGAGTGACGGATTGCAGGTCGTCACCGGCGGCATAGGTTCTCGCGCAGCTCGTGCGATCATCGTCGCCAACCGGGCGACAGGGTGGCAACAGCAGGAGGCGGCAGATGGGGACGACCTGGCTTTTAGATCGGACACGCCGCAGGTTCCTGCAGAAAGCCGGCGCGGCAGCGGCTTTAGGTCCGCTCATCATCTCCGACCGCACGATCGCTCAGACGCGAACGCTATATGTGAATTCCTGGGGCGGGAGTTATACGGCCGCCCAGGATGCCGCGTTCTTCAAGCCCTTCACCGCGGCGACAGGCATCCAGATCCGCACGGTAACACCGGTGGCATACGGCAAGATCAAAGCGCAGGTGCAGAGCCGCACCTACGAGTTCGACATGACGTCGGTCAACTCCATGCAATGGCTGCGGGCGAGCCGCGAGGGCCTGGCGGAGCCGATCGATTGGACTATCGTCAGCAAGGATGTGCTGCCTCCGAATGCCGTCGTCGCCGATGGGTACGGTATCGCGCAAAATATTCTGGGAACGGCGCTCTGCTACCGTAGCGATAAATATCGCGACGGAGGTCCCCGCTCGTGGGCGGACTTCTGGGACGTTAAGCGGTTTCCCGGCAACCGCAGCTTATGCCTGAGCGATCCGCCGCGAACGCTGATCTTCGCGCTGCTCGCCGACGGCGTAGCGCGCGATCGGCTCTACCCGCTCGACATCGATCGCGCCTTCAGGAAGCTCGACCAGATCAAACCACACGTCAAAGTGTGGTGGCGTGAGGGGACCCAGTCGCAGCAACTTATTCGTGACGGCGAGGTCGACATGATGTCGATCTGGAATGCGCGCGCGAGCGAGCTCAAGCAGCAAGGCGTGCCGGTCGAGGTGGTTTGGAATGGAGCAGTTCGCAGCACAAGCACCTGGTCTGTGCTCAAGGGAGCTCCCAACCGCAAGCTCGCGTGGGAGCTGATTGCCTACGCCTCGCAGGCCAAACCGCAGGCCGAGTTCAACACACGGCTCTTTTACGGCCCAATCCATCCCGACGCCTATGCGTTTATCCCCAAAGACATTGCCGTGCAGCTGCCTACCTACGAGGACAATCAAGCCATTTCCGTCCGAGAGGACGATCAGTGGGAGGCAGACCGGATTGTTCAGATCGAGCAACGCTTCACGCAATGGCTCGCGTCATAGCGGGCCGGCGAACGACGAACGTCCTGCCAGCTCTGCGTCTACCCTGACGAATTTTGGGAGCCCCTGACGATGATCATTCAGACCGCACCGTCCGGCAAGCCTCGCTTGGCCATCATGATGCATGAGCACACCGCGCTCGCGGGCCAATTCGCCCGTGCCTTCGGCAACGATCGTTTCGAAGCGGCTTGGCCCGATGAGCTCATGTTTTACGTGGTCTCACACCACGACGAGGGATGGGCCGAGTTCGACCGCGATCCCGTGACCGATGAGCACAGCGGCCTGCCCTACAATCTGGTCGAGACGCCAGCGGAATACATCACGGTCACGAGCCGAAGATCTCCGGAATTCAACGAGCGGCGGCATCCTTATTGCGGGCTGCTGTCAAGCATGCACAGCTGGGGCCTCTACAATGGGCGCTACGGTCTCTCGAATCTGGTGCTGATCGATAGAATTCCGTCGCAGGACCGGCCTTTGGCCGAGCGGATGCTCGACGGTGAGATCGACCGCCAGAAGCGGCTCAAGGCCGAGATCACAAAAGACCCGCAGACGGCGACGTGGCTCGAGGAAAAGCACCTATTCCAGAATTACAAGCAACTTCAATTCTTCGACACCCTCGCGCTTTATTTCAACCGCGTGCATCCGAGCGGGCGCACCGAGCAAAAATTCGAGCACGTACCGTTGAATGCCGGATCGGACGCGACCATCGTGGTTCGTCCGCGCGAACCGGGCGTCTACGAGGTGTCGCCCTATCCGTTCGCGGCGAATTTCGCCGAATTCGCTTTCGCCGGACGTTTCATCGAGCCGCGGCAAAAAGACGCCGGATGGTCGTCCGTGCTGAGGGAAACACCAACGGCGTGGGAAAGCTTTCGTCTGGTTGCGGGTTGAGAGCGTGCTCATGGCCGCATGAAAGTGCGAGGATGCCCGCCCATCAAGGCGATGGAGTTTCCGGTATTTCCCGCTTTCTTATTTTAACATACGGTGTTTGCATTAGGTTGGATCTGCCCCGCCGGGAGCAAACCTATGATTGGTCGTTGTCGAGCTCAAGCCGCTGTTGCGTTAAGCCTGTTGACGATATTGATGTCCGCGTCCGCCGGATGGTGTCAGGCCGCGAGAACGATCAAGATCGTCGTTCCTTACGCGCCCGGGAGCGGCCCCGATATACTCGGACGTCTCCTCGCCGAGCAGATCGGCCGCGTCAACGGCCAGACAATCTTCGTGGAGAGTCGTCCTGGTGCCGGCACCGTTATCGGGACAGAAGCCGTGGCACGCGCCGCGCCCGATGGGAACACGGTTCTGGTCGTGGCGCCTTCTTTCGTCATCAATCCAACTTTGAGGAAAGTGAACTATGATGCACTGACGAGTTTCGAGCCTATTTGCCATCTCGCCGCCACACCGATCGTTCTCGTCGTCAACCGTTCATCACCCTATCGGACCCTCGCCGAGCTGCTCGACGCGGCTCGCGCCAAGCCCGGCGAACTGACATTGGGAAGCGGCGGGCCCGGCTCCTCCCTGCACATTGCCTTCGAGGTTCTCAAGCGCGCGGCCGGAATTAATATGACCTATGTCCCCTTTGCCGGGTCGGGACCCGCCATCAACTCCCTGTTGGGTGGTCACCTGACCGCGGTGTTCGCGGACTATCCGACGGTCGTGGAGCAGTTGAAGACCGGCACGCTACGCGCCCTCGCCACCACTTCGCGAACACGCAGTGAGGCGCTCCCGGACGTCCCCACCATAACGGAGCTTGGTCTGAAGGATTACGACGATGAAATCTGGTATGGGTTGGTTGCGCCGGCCAAGACGCCACAAGATTCGCTTTCGCAACTCTCGAGTTGGGCCGCTGCAGCAATCAAATCGTCGGACATGAAGCCGAAGCTTGAGCTTCAAGGCCTCTCTCCCGTCGGCATCTGCGGCCCCGAGTTTGGAGCGCTGCTTCGCAAACGCCACGAGGACTACGCGCGCGTTATCCGGGAATCGAACATCAAGGCGGAATAGCGCTCGGGGGAACTAGGCACAAACACGTTCACCCAGCCAGTCGATCGCGGCTTGCACGCCGCCCGTGCCATGCGGCACCCGCAGCGCTCTCAGGCCAACTTCGATCACGCCGAGCGTGCCCAAGATCATTGGCGCGTTGACGTGGCCCATGTGGGCGATGCGAAACGCCTTGTCCGACAGCGCGCCGATGCCGATCCCGAGCACGACCCCGCACTTCTCGTTGCAATACTCAACGAGCGGGCGCGGGTCACCCGTACCGTTCATGAGCACCGTCGTCACCGTATCGGAGCGCTCGTCCGGCTCCGCAATGCCGAATCCAAACGATTGTCCCTGTGACCAAACCGCGACGGCACGGCGGACCGCTTCCGCCAGCAGGCGGTGCCGCAGAAAGACGTTGTCGAGCCCCTCCTCGAACAACATGTCCAGCGCCTGGCGCAGCCCGAACATGAGGTGCTCGGGCGGAGTGCCTGCATATTTCTGGTAGTGCAGCTTGCCGTCGCGTGCGGTCCAATCCCAATACGGTGTCCGTAAGTCGGCTCGCGCGTGGGCTTCGCGCGCGCGCTGGCTGACAGCTACAAAGCCGAGGCCAGGCGGCGTCATGAGACCCTTCTGCGATCCCGCGACCGCGACATCGACCCCCCAAGCGTCCATCTCGAACGGCACGCAGCCTAGCGAGGCAACCACATCCACCATGAACAAAGCATGATGCCGCGCGGCCTTGATCGCCTGACCGATCGCAGCAACGTCGTTGGCGACCCCCGAGGCGGTATCGACCTGGACCGCCAATATGGCCTTGATCTTGCCCGCCGTATCGCTTCGAAGGCGCGCCTCGACCTCCTCCGGGCGCACCGCACGCCGCCAATCACCCTTGAGCACCTCCACTTCGACGCCGAGCCCCGCCGCGGCGTCACCCCAGCCGACGGCGAAACGCCCGCTCTCCAACACCAAAATCTTGTCTCCCTTCGACAGCACGTTGGTCAGCGCGGCCTCCCATGCACCATGCCCGTTGGCAATGTAGATGTACGAGCGACCCGCGGTTCGGAACAGCCGGCTGAGGTCGCTCAGCAAGCTATCAGTGAGTTGCACGAGCGGGCCGGAATAGATGTCCACTGCCGGGCGGTGCATGGCCCGCAAGACTTCGTCGGGTACCGTGGTTGGACCAGGGATCGCCAGGAACTCGCGTCCCGCTCGGACTACCATCTCTTGTCCTCTTCGCAGCTACGGACCATGCTCGCATGACGAGACATTTCCCGCCAGCACTGTCCGTTGATCGATTGAGCGGACAGCGCAAGATGATCACATCCAGGAGACCCCGGAATTGGCAACAACCACCAAATCTGGCAAGGGCAAAGTTGGCGCCAGCGCGATGAAAAGCCGGGCTGAAGACGGGAGGAGCTTGCGCAACCGACAGTCGGCAGAGACGAAGTTGGCGGAACTCAAACACCGCCTGCACGAAATGAGCGACCTCAACGCTGCAACCGCGTTGCTCGGGTGGGATCA
>DASSJW010000297.1:0-7791 GCA_035690995.1 Xanthobacteraceae bacterium | reverse complement strand
GGGCAGCGCCGTCGACACAAACCTACGCACCATCGCCGAGGGTCTGAGCGAGCAGTGGGGCCAGCAGGTTGTGATAGAGAACCGGCCGGGTGCCGGCGGCGCCATTTCGGCGACGGTCGCAGCGGAGGCCGTACCGGACGGCTATACAATCTATGCGCCGGCCTTGTCGGTCTTCCTTACCATCCCCGGCAAGGCGCCTAATCTTCCGCTCCAGCTGCCGCGCGATTTCGCCGCCATCGGGCTCACGGCGGAACAACCGATGTCAATCGGGATCAATCCCAACCTCGGCATCAACACCCTGCCTGAGCTGATCGCGCAGGCGAAGAAGCAACCCGGCACCCTCTCCTTTGCGGTCACGGGCGTCGGAAGATTGACCCATCTGACCGGCGAGTTGTTGCAGATTCGTAGCAACATCAAGCTGCAAATGGTGCCTTACACCGGCGGCTCCGCGCAGGCGCTCGCTGACATCATCGCTGGTCGCGTCTCGCTGGTGATTGAAGGTTACGCAGGATTGGCTGGGGCCTATCAGTCGGGCCAACTCAAGGCGCTGGCGGTCGCATCGGCGAACCGTCTGCCTGAACTCGCCGACTTGCCGACCGTGGCGGAAACGTTGCCTGGCTTTGTCGCGGTCGGCTGGCAATGCGTGGTGGCACCGGTCGGAACGCCGCAAGCGATCGTGCGCAAGATCAGCGATGACCTGCGCGCGGTGCTGGTCAAACCGGAGATCAAGGACAAGGTCGCGGCACGCGGCGGCTATGTGCATCCGGCCAACCCCGCCGAAGCCGAGGCGTTTGTGCGCAGCCAGCAGGAGATGTGGAAGCCGGCGCTGGAGCAGGTGGCGCTGCAGTTCAAGAAGAAGTGACGCTCCAACACCTCGGAGATAATGTCGCGCGCTGCGGCGAAGGCGCGCGCGTTGCCGTGATCTCTCACGCGCGGCGCGCGCGCGGACTCACGACCAATAAGGCGAGAGCACCGGGGCTTCCGACGCGTAGGGAAGCGTCTTCGGCTTGAGGATCACCTTCTGTACGTTCCCCGGCAGCACATATCGGCCGATATACCAATGCGCCTCGACGTCGGCGCCGTAGGAGCGCTTGATCGCGAAGGACATCGTGTCGGCGACGAGCCCGCCGAACGCCCACAGCCGCAACTCCCGCGCTCGCAACAGGCGCGCGAACGGGCTCGCCAGGTCGTGGTCCTCGATGACAATCGGCCGCGCGTTTTGCCGCAACGCCGCCATCAGCTGCGATTTGCGAAAGACCCGCACGGGAACCGGCGGCGGCGGCTTCGGCGGCGCGGCGTTGATATAGCTGCTCTCCAACATGCCGACCGCCTTACGGCACGATGTGGGCGCGGATGTGAACAGCGCGGCGAATGCGTTGCTATGGTTGAGAGAAGATTAAGAGTGCGACAGATATCCGCCGTCATTCCGGGGCCACCAGTCTCGGGTTTACCCGAGACCGGCATTGACTTGGGGTGCCTTTGGCGCGCGCCGGAATGACAGCCGGGGGCGCGACCGATATCCGCCGACATGGAGGGGAGCGTGACCAGTCCGGAGAAAGCAAGCGGCCGTACGCTCGTCGGCAAGTGCCGGTGCAACGCCGTCCATTACGCGGTGGCGGACGCATTCGTCTACGCCGCGAACTGCCATTGCTCGCTCTGCCGGCGGGCGACCGGTTCGGCCTTCAAGCCGTTCGCCGGCATCGAACGGGGCAAGCTGCGCGTCACCAAGGGCGCGGACAATCTCATGATCCTCGGCGACGCGGGCGCCAACGACACGCGCTGCAGGCTCTGCGGCGCGTTCCTCTATTCGGTGGTCCGCGATGGCGCCTTCGTCCACGTCGCCATGGGAAGCCTCGTCGACGATCCGAGCATCCGCCCGAGCAAGCACATCTTCGTCGGCTCCAAGGCGCGGTGGTTCACCATCACCGACGACCTGCCGCAATATAAAGAGCATGCCGGGGTTGCCCCCACCGATGGCGGATAGCGCTGCGCCGGAAAAACCTTGCAAAATGACGGCGAATCTTTTAGAACAAAACGAGAACAAATGGCACGGCCAGCAGCCAAGGTCAAGGAAGGATCAAGATGCCCCAGACGCAGCTTCCGTCCGCCGCCGGCAGCACGCCGGCGGTTCGTGCGAGCGCCGCCCTCGCATTCCTCGCCCCGCCGCCGCTGATCGCGGGCGAGGATCATGCGGCCTATGACGACCTGCTCGCGCGCATCTCGGCCGCGTTGCAGCCGGGCGATATCCTCGAGGACATCTGGGTGCGCGACGTCGTCGACATGGTGTGGGACGCGCTGCGCCTGCGCCGCCTCAAGACGCAACTGCTGACGGCATCGGCACATGAAGGCATGCATGCCATCCTGCGCCGGTTTCTCGACTGGCAACTCGCGGAGCAGGTCGCGCAGATGTGGGCGTTGCGCGAGAAGTCGGCGGTGGTAAAGGCCGAGGCCGTGCTCGCCTCCGCCGGCCTGACGACGGAGTCCGTGATCGCGCAGACGCTGGCGCTCAAGATCGACGTCATCGAGCGCGTCGATCGCATGATGGTGATGGCGGAGGCGCGCCGCAACTCGGTCCTGCGCGAGATCGACCGGCACCGCGCAAGCTTCGCGCGGACGGCGCGGCGCGTCGTGCAGGATGTGGAGGACGCCGAGGAGATCGAAGGCCCCGGATGCAAGCTCATCGGCGCGGATGAAGCCGCGCGCGAGCGCGCGAGCGAGGTGCCGGCGTGAGCGCCCCGCGCCGGCGCGAGCCGGACCGCGGCGACAGCAAGGCGAGCACCGGACCGCGGACCACCGTCGGCAAGGCGCGCTCGGCGCGCAACGCGCGCCGTCACGGCCTGAACCTGCCGGCGCTGCGCGATCCCGCGTGGTCGCACGAGGTCAAAGCGCTCGGGCGCGCGATCGCCGGGGCCGGCGCCGGTGCATACCGCCATGAGCTCGCATGCCGCGTCGCAGCGGCGCAGATCGATTTCATCCGCGCGCGGCGGGCGCGCCTCGACCTGCTTCGCGACGGCAGTATCTGTGACTTCAGCGGGAGCTGGCAGCTCTACCTGATCGACCGCTACGAGCGCCGCGCGCTGTCGCGGCGCAAGTTCGCCATCCGCGCTTTCGATGTCGCCGCGCGAGAGGAAGCGGCGGCCACGGCGCGTCGCGGTCGGGAGCCGACCCGCCCGTCATCACGCCGTGGGACGGACGCCAGGTGAAGTCGATTGCTTGCATCGAGCCATCGGCATCCGATGGCGACAGGCTGAGTGCGTGGTCAGGCAACGCGTGGCGCAGGTGCCGTGCCCTGCGACCATTTCTCGAACTTGCCGAGCACGCCCCAGGCGGTCAGCGCCAGGAAGACGGGCAGGGCAAAGCCGCTCAGGCCGGCGATCGGCGTCAGCAAGGCGAGCACGCCGCCGAGGCCGGAGGCGGCCGGCACGTTCGCCAGGATCGGCGTGAGCACGCCGCCGAGCAGGCCGATTGCGGTCTTCTTGCCGTTGAGCAGTTTGCCGATCGTCTGTCCGAGCGCGCCGTTGACCTGGCCGAGCGGCAGCGCTTGGCCGTCCGTGCCCGGAGCGACGATGGTCTTGAGGAGGTCGAGCGCCCGGCGAAGCTGATCGCCCTGCTCCGAGCCGGGGACCGTCGGCGTCGTCGTTCCGGGCGGCTGCACTTTCTGTACGAATGTCATCACCCGCTCGATCAGCGCCGGCAGGTCGTTCGGACTGCTCGGCATGGTCGGGATCGTCGGCATCGTCGGCATCGTCGGCATGGTGATGTCGCTCTGCGGCAGAAATGGATTGTCCTCGGGGCGCATCTTTTCCGCGGCCAGCATCTGCTCGACGCGACGAATGCGTTGGATGAGCCCGTCGAACGAGGGACCGGGGGAGGGGCGTCGCCACCAATCGCCGATGTCGGGCATCGGCTGGACATGGCTCGGCTCGGTCACATCGCCAACGTCGGGTGCCGCCGGCGACTCGGATGCCATGGCAAGCGCCTTGGACTTCACGTCGGTCAGCCGGTGCAGCCAGCCCTGGCCGAAGGTGGCGAAGGTGCCCAGGCTGCGATAGAAGGCTTCCTGCGTCGCGGCGAAATCGTTCACGGCGCGCGTCACGTCGGCGCGCGCGCACGCGCTCAAGGTCAACGGGCCGACCTCGCCGTCGACATCCAGCCCTTCGCCTTGCTTGTTGAGCGCCTCCTGCAGCCAGCGCGCACCGCGGCCGATGCCGCAGTTGACCCCGGCATTGTAGGTCATCAGCGCGAGCGCGATCGGCATCTCGTCGCAACGCAGCGGCTGCCAGTAGCGCGCGCGGTAGATCTGCCGCGCCTCGTCACGCTGCAGCGCCTTGACGTCATCCTTGGTCACGTCCTGGTGACGCCACTCCCGCAACACCTCCTGGGTGATGCCCATATTGGTGGCGCCGCCGGGGTCGGCGGGATCGTCGGAATAGCCGCCCTCCCACTGTTCGATGACGGGCTGCACCCGGCCGAAATTATCCGCGACTGCGGGCCTGATCAGCGGCGGCGGCTCGGCGCGCGGAGCGCCGGCGGCATGCACATGATCGGGCGCCTGGTTGGGCGCGAGCGAGAGAATGGTCGGCAGCGTCGTCTCAGGCAGCGGAGCGGTCTGCGACGGCCAGCGGTAGGCCCGCCATTTGCTCTTGGAGAAAGAGGCCACCTTCACCTGGTCCGACTGGTTGCCGCCGAGCACCTTGATGCTGTCGCCGTCGTCGGCGACGAAGAACGCCACGTGGCCGGAAGCCCCTGCCGCCATCGGCTTGAACAACACGACGCAGCCCGGTTGCGGCGTGCGGCCGAGATCGGTGCCAAATTCGGCGAAGCTGCTGGCCAGCGCACTCTGAGTGCCCTGATAGCCCGCGCACCGCAGGCAGGAGTTCGCAAACGCCGCGCACCAGGCGGTCTCGTCGCTGCGGAAGGCAGGATCGTCCGGCAGGCCCGCGACCCTGAACATTTCAAGGATCCGGGGATTGGCGGCCTTGCCGGCCATCTCGGCTTCGCCCTCGAGCGCCTTCGCCACGATCATCCACGGCGCCTTCATCTCACCCATGATGTCCTCCGCCTGCGAAATGTTGAAACGAGACTTTGAGCGCGATCGTTTTCGGCGCCCGCGGGATGTCGGCACGTCCTCGGCATCCATGTCTTGTGATGACCTTCAAGTGCCACCTGACTGCCTGTCGGCGCCCGATCCCATCCGCTCAGGAGTCCCGCGGCGGCGGCGCGGTGCCTTGCGACCATTTCTCGAACTTGCCGAGCACGCCCCAGGCCGAGAGTCCGAGGAAGATCGGCATGGCAAATGGGCTCAGCCCCGCGGACGGAATAAGGGGCGCGAGCACCTGTCCGAGCCCGCTGGTGGCGGGCACCTGCGACAGAATCGATGTGAGCAGCGCGCCGCCGACGCCGATGGCGGTCTTCTTGCCGTTGAGCAACTGGCCGATCGTGTCTCCGAGCGCGCCATTGACCTGGCCCAGCGGCGGCGACTTGCCGTCGGACCCGGGAGACACGATCGCGGAGAGCACCTCGATGGCTTTCCGCAACTGCTCGGTCTGGGGCAGGACCGGCGGGGTGGGCGCGATCTTCTTGCCTTGGAGCTTCTCGAGCAGCATCACCAGCCGCTCCAGCCACGCGACAATGTCATCGGGCCGGCTCGGCATCGGCGTGGGACCCGACTGCGCGAGCCTGCGCTCGATCGCCGCGATCGTGGCCGGGTCGGCGAAACCGGTGGCGGGCAGGCCGCTGGCCTGCTGGAATTGCACCACCACCGCCTGCGTCAGCGGTCCGTCCTCGCCGTCCTCGTCCAGCGGCGGCCTGGCGCCGAGCCGGTTGAGCGACTGCTGCAGCCACAGAATTCCGTGCACGGGTTCGGGCCGGGGGAACGGGCCGGAAGGCACTTCGACCTGCATGCCGGCCGTGGCGCTCTGCACCTGCCGCAGCATGTCGTCGGCTTCGGGCCGCAGCTCCACCTCGCGCCGATTGATCGGTCCCCAGTGCTTGCGAATGTTGCGCAGTCCGACGGCCGCTGCCTCGACTGCGAAACCGGGGCAGGTCTTGCACAGACGCTGGAACGTTGCGCCGGTGCCGGATCCGAAGTTGGAAAGCTCACTGGACCTCGGCGTGACGCCCTCGGCGAAGATGTCGTGATAGCCGCCGCCGCTCGCCTGATACTCCGCAAGCAGCCTCGGGATTTCCCGGCTCGCGCCGTTGGCGTCCCAGCTCATCTGGAACAGCCCGGCCTCGGCGGTGTCCGCCTCCGTGTTGGGGGCGGACTGGTCGCGGCCTTCGCAGTAGCGGCCCGACGACTCGCGCATTCCGAGCCCGATCATGAGCACGAACAGATGTCGCAGCGTATCAATCCCGCTCACGTCGTTGTGCATTCCGAGCGCTGCGAACTCCGAGGCGTAATGGGCGAGAGCGTCGCGCTGGCTGTCGCCGGACGCCGCCTTGGCCATCTCGAGCGCCGCGGGATCGCCCTGTGCGAGCTTGGCTTGCGCAACCGCGAACATCACGGCCATGCCCTTGATGTAACCGATCGGCGCTCGTCCGCGACCGCTCCACGATACCCGCGCCAGCGGCGAGCTCGCGGCGATCCGCGTGATCACCTCCGTGTCGATGAGTGGCGTGCTCAGCCGGTCAAGCATGATGTCCTCCCTCACGCCGCGCTGTCTGCGCGCTCCCGCATCGGGGCGTCGCCCGTGCCGCGTGATCACGGGTGGGTGGCGGCCGACGAGGGTCAATCAGCGCGTGCATGTCATATAAGACAATCTAAGGTTGTATCATGCGCCTTCACGGATGGGTCTGCAAGTGAAAAAATTCACATCCGACATTGGGATATTCGATTGCGTTCTGCGGTGCGCCGGCGCCTCGGCCCGCGTCGCCGTTCGCCTTCGATTTTCGATTTTGGCGAAACGAACTCCCCCTGCTGCGCTCCGACCCGCGCCGACCTGGGCCGTGTCGCGAGCGTGCACGCAGGCGGCGAGGCTGCGCCGACGTGCGCGGGGCGCGGCTTTGCGCGCGCGGGCGCGCCGCCCTAGACTGCCGGCATAAACATTGCGGCCGCGCCTCGAAGTGCGGCCGTCGAGGGAGGACAGGATGACGAAATCCAGCGCGATGGCGCGGCGGATGTCCCGCCGCAAGTTCATGGCCGGCACCGCCGGCGCCGGGGCCGCGCTCGCGTCCAACCTCGCCGCGCCCGGGCTCTTGGCGCAGACCCGCGCGCCGATCAAGCTCGGCAACCTCAATTCCTTCACCGGCGCGATCGCCTATGCCGCCGAGAACAATCTCAACGGCATGAACCTGTTCTTCGACAGCGTCGGCTGGACCGTCGGCGGCCGCAAGATCGAGATCATCAAGGAGGACGACCAGTTCAATCCGCAGGTCGGCCTGCAGAAGGCGAAGAAGCTCATCGAAAGCGACAAGGTCGACATGATCGTTGGCGTGCAGGCCAGCAATGTCGCGCTCGCGGTGCTCAACTACGCCAAGCAGCAGAAGGCGTTCTACGTCGTCTCCGGCGCCGGCACCGACGCCATCACCTGGGACCGCTATCCCTATCTGTTCCGCACCTCGATCTCGGCCTATCAGCTCAGCACGCCGATGGCGAACTGGGTCTACGACAATCTCGGCAAGGAGATCGTCACCACCGCCTCCGACTATGCCGGCGGGCGCGACGTGATCGCGCAGTTCAAGGGGCCTTACGTCGCGCGCGGCGGCAAGGTGCTCAAGGAGATCTGGCCGCCGCTCGGCACCACCGATTTCAGCCCCTACCTGATCGACATCAAGTCGATCAATCCGCCG
>DASSJW010000296.1:0-2630 GCA_035690995.1 Xanthobacteraceae bacterium | reverse complement strand
TTTCCTGGATCTTCTCGCGCGAGACGTTCATGGGCAGATCGGCGGAATCCACCAGTCCGCGCACGAACCGCAGATAGCGCGGCAGGATCTCCGCTTCGTCGGTGATGAAGACCCGCTTCACGTAAAGCTTGATGCGCCCCTTGCGGTCGGGATCGAACAGGTCGAACGGCCGCGAGCCCGGCACGAAGGCGAGCGTGGTGTATTCGTGGCGGCCTTCCGCGCGGAAATGAATCGTGAGCGCCGGCTCGTCGAATTGTCCGGCGATGCTGCGGTAGAAATCGGTGTAGTCGGCGGCGGTGATCTCGGACTTCGGCTTGGTCCAGAGCGCGGCGCCGTCGGCGATCTCGGCCGGCTCCGCGCCGGGCTTGTCGATGATCACAATCGGCACCGGCACGTGGCCCGATTGCGCCTTGACGATCCGCTCCAGGGTGTGGCGCTCGGTGTAGGTCTTGGCCTCTTCCATCAGGTGAAGGATGACGCGGGTGCCGCGCGCCGGCGCGTCGGTGAGCGCCGCCGGCGCCACTGAAAAGGTGCCTTTGCCGTCCGACGACCACAGCCAGGCCTCGTCGGTGCCGGCGCGGCGGGAGACCACATCCACGCGGTCGGAGACCATGAACGCGGAGTAGAAGCCGACGCCGAACTGGCCGATGAGCGTCGCGCCTTCGCCGCCCTGTGCGGCCTCGATCCGGTCCATGAAGGCCTTGGTGCCCGAGCGCGCGATCGTGCCGAGCGCCTCGACGATCTCGCCGCGGTCCATGCCGATGCCGTTGTCCTCGACCGTGAGGGTCCGTTGGTCGGCGTCGATGACGAGGGTGATGCGGGGCTTGGGGTCGTCTCCGAGCAGCGCCGGATTGGCTATCGCTTCGTAGCGCAGCTTCTCGCAGGCATCGGCGGCGTTCGATATCAGCTCGCGCAGAAACACGTCCTTGTTGGCATAGACCGAGTGCACCATCAGGCTCAGCAGCTTGGCGACGTCGGCCTCGAACGGCCGGCTCTCGGGCCGGGTCTCATCAATGGTGGTCATGGCAGGCAATTCTCCCACGGACGGATTATTGGCTCCGAGATGGCGAGGCCATCGCGCCAGGTCAAGGTCGCGGGGTGCTGCGAGGGCCCGGGGTTCGCGCCCCGGGGAGGGCCGGCGGACGTCTCCGTGCCGGCGGCGGCGCTCAGCGCTGCCGCAGCGTTGGCGACGGCGTGCCAGCCGGCGCGCTCGCCGGCGTGGGCGTGGGCGCGGACGGGGGCGCGGTGCTGACGATGCGCGGATCGGCCAGTTGCAGCGCCTTGAGCGGATCGATCAGGCCGGAGCCGAAATCATCGTCGCGGTCGGCCGATCCCAGCCGTCTCGCGCTCGCGGTCAGGATTCGGCGGATGTCGGCCGGCGTCAGCTTCGGGTTTCGCTCCAGCAGCAGCGCCACGATACCGCTCACCTCGGCGGCCGCCACCGAGGTCCCGGTGGTGAGCTGGTAATTGTTCTCCGGCGCCGGCACCAGGATGTCGACCCCGGGCGCCGCCACCGAGATGTATTTGCCGCGATTGGCGCCGGTGAACAGCTTGTCGGCCACGTCGGTCGCCGTCACCGCGATCACGAACGGATCGGCGCCGGGGAATAGCGGCGGAGATTTCGCCCCGGCATTGCCGGCGGCGGCGACCAGGACGATGCCTCGGTCGTAGGCGAGCTTGATCGCGCGCGCGAGCGAAGGGTCCTTCGGGCCGGCAAAACTCATATTGATCACGCGCGCCCCTTGGCCCACCGCCCAGTCGATGCCCTTGAGGATGTTGAACGTGGTGCTCTCGGCATTGGCGGCGTTGCTGGAGAAGGCATGCACCGCAAGCAGGCGCGCGGCCGGCGCGGTGCCCAGAACTTTCTGCCGCGCGGCGATGGCGCCTGCCATGCCGGTGCCGTGGCTATGCGGCTTTTCCGGTGCGCCGCCCACCGCGCTGAACCGCTGCGCCACCACGCCGACAAGGTCGGGATGGGTGACGTCGATTTCCGAATCGATCACCGCGATCGGGACATTGGCGCCCCGGACCATGCGGTGAACGTCCAGCATCTTGAGCTTTTCCAGGATGTACTGCGCGGCGTCGCCTTGCTGGCCGGTATCGCCCCGCGCCGCCGGGGCCGGGTCGGCGGCCGGCTGCTGCAGGGCGTAGACGTAATTGGGCTGCGTGATCGCGGCCATCCCGACATTCGCCATCGCCTGGATCGCCGCCGCCGGGGTTCTGCCGTTGGTGATGCGCAGGCGCACCACGATCGATCCCGAGTTGGCGAGATTCTCCGACTCGATGACCGTCAGTCCGAAGCGGCTGACCGCGGCTTGCAGCCGTTCGGCAGTCATGTTGCTGGCGATCTGCACCACCACCTCGTCCTGGATCAGGCGGGTTTCCGTGAGCGGCGGAATATCCACGACCCTGCGATCGAGGCCGGGCAGAATCTGCTGTCCGGCAGCGCCCGGAGGCGGCGCCGGCGGCGGTTGCGGCGGCAGCCGGATGCCGTTCTGGACGTCAGTGATCACCGGCGGCGTGCTGAGCGCGGCGAGCTGCGTGGTGGCGGTGAGATTCTGGATGATTTGCGTTTGCTGGGCCGCCAGCGACTCCAGGAACTCGGCGAGCGGCGTGCCCGAAGGCGGCGG
>DASSJW010000295.1:0-15625 GCA_035690995.1 Xanthobacteraceae bacterium | reverse complement strand
AGCCCGTGAGCGACATCGACACTGTAGTGGTGGATAGTCTGAAAGCGCTTGACCCTGAATGGCCGATTAGAGAAGCGAACATCGATCCTGTCATTCGATGCCGGCACCCTGAAGGCCGACGCGTTGACCGGAAATGGAGCCGCCGCTGCGGCACCGATGTCGCTCGATACAACAGTCAAAGCGAGCAGCGCGCTGCTCACGCAACTTATGCACTTCCTCATCGGGACGCCCTTCTTCCCGTGGTGGTATTGCCGACGGTCCAGCGACCGTAGGCGCGGGCATCCGCATCCGCATTGACCTAGGTCAATCGGTTTCATGCTGGCTGTTGGGGACGCCAAGCTGGCCCTCTCCCGCGCCAAAAGACTTGATTTTCTCGGCATTGAGCACCATTTGCGCCAACAGAGACTAGCGCCGCCGCGCCAAGGCGCGGACTAGGCTGCGAACGCTGCATTTTCCAGACTTCCCGCCGACGCTGACCAAGCTCTCGGCTGCAAGCCCAGAGCAAGGGCCGGCGTTCGTTTAAGGGGTGTCCGTCGATCTGGTCACAGCCCCGGTCTAAGCAGGGCGGGTCGGCGCATTGAGATGAATTTGGTCCGATGGCTTTTGAGATGGATGGTCATTTTCGAGAGGAGCGTGAAGGTTCTGCCCCCGCCGGGCAGGACATGCTGGTTGAGCTGTTCGGCCCGCAGCCAAACGCGGCGGCTGCCGCTTCGCCCGACCGGGAGAATGCCGTCGGCAAGGCAGACACCAGCGCGGAGGCCAGGTTTTCGCGCGACTTGGTTGACACCTATTTCCGTCAAATGGGGAATGCAGAGTTGCTGTCCCGGGACGACGAGGTCGCGCTTGCCAAGCGCATCGAGGCGGCCCAAGGCGCGGTTCTGAGCGGCCTGTGCGGCGCTCCCATGGTCATTGAACGGCTGGTGCGGTGGGGGGCCGAATTGCGCGAGGGCCGCCTGCGTCTGCGCGATCTCGTCGACCTCTCGATGCATCATGAAGCACCGGCTGTGCTCGATCATGGTGGCGACGAGCGCACCCATCTTCACGGCCCGGTGGCGGCTGGCGGCTGGTGCGAAGACGATGGCGGCGCGGTCGAGCGTGAAGCGCGTTTGCTGGACGGTATTGCCGCACGCCTGGATGAGCTTTCAGTGCTCGCCCGCGAAATCGGCAGCTTGAGCCGGAAACGCGTTGCCGCCATCGGCCGCGGTCGGGACCTGCCCAAGCGCACCCGCGCGCATCTCCGAGACCTGTTTTCCGCCTTTGCGAGCAAGATCGACGGCCTGTGGCTGCATCCTGACCGGCTCGCCGACCTGCTCACCCAGTTGCAGGGCGAGCGGCAGGCGCTGAAAGCGATCGAGCAGGAACTGCTGCAGTTGGCGGGACGCTGCGGCATCACCCGACAAGCCGCGCTGGAGCGGTATCTCGGGCATGAGCTGGATCCTCATTGGCTCCTGCCCGCCGGTGCGCTGCCGTCGCCCGGGGGACTGGCGCTCGCGTCGGAGCACTCGGAGCGGATTCAGACCCTGCAGCAAGACCTCGCGACGCTGGCTCAGCGCGTAGGCCTTCCGATCGCCGACTTGCGGGTCGTGGTCGCCGAGGTGGATCGCGCGCGGCGAGCGCTGACGACGGCGCGCGAGGAAATGGTGAGAGCTCATCTCAGATTGGTTGTCGCAATCGCCAAAAAGTATCGCCGCAATAGCTCCCTTGACCTCCTCGATCTGATCCAGGAAGGCAACTTGGGCCTCATGCACGCGGTTGAAAAGTTCAACTACCGCCATGGCGTGAAGGTCTCGACTTATGCCGTGTGGTGGATCCGACAGTCCATCACCCGCGCCATTGCTGACCAGAGCCGCACCATTCGCATCCCCGTTCACATGACGGAGACGGCAGCCAAGGTCCTGCGTGAGCGGCGAAAGCTCTATCAACGGCATGGACGGGAGGCGGCGCCTCCGGAGATCGCGGCGCGCTCCGGCATTCCGGTCGCGCGCGTGGAGCAGGTTCTGTCGATGGTGCAGGAGCCGGCTTCGCTTGATGTTCCAATCGGCGAGGACGGGGACACGACCTTGGGCGATCTGATCGCGGCGCCGGACACGGTCGATCCGCATGCGGCTGCGGAGGCGAGCGCGCTTGCGGGATTCGTCACCGAAGCGCTCGCCGAGTTGACGCCGCGCGAGCAGCATATCTTGCGCATGCGGTTCGGGATCGGCGGCGCGGGCGACCACACCCTCGAAGAGGTGGGCAAGGTCTTCGGCGTGACCCGCGAACGCATCCGTCAGATCGAAGCGAAGGCGCTTGAGAAGCTGCGCGATCCAGCCCGTGCGCGCAAGCTGATCACATTTACAAACATCTGATCATACCCGGCTGAGCGGAGTTTCAGCGCAGTCGGCCTGCCCCCTTGCTTGGGCGGATCGGGCAAAATCCGCATGCTAGCGGGGCGGCGGCACCTCGTCTTCTTCGGCAATGAAGAGCATGTCGTAGATCTGGGCGACGACGCCATCGAGCGGGCGATGTTCCTTGCCCAAGACGTCGCCTGCTCCGCTCAGCCAGACTTGAGCCTCTTCCAGCTGAGCGACGGTGGGGCGCAAAGCCAGAATCGCGACGGCAGTGCTGTCGTCCACCTCGCCGAGGATGTGCTGCAGGTCGCTTCTGCTCGCGTCATGGTCGTGCATATGCTGCTTAGACTTCGGTTTCGGCATTGGAAACTCCGCTGTTTGATAGCACCTGATGGCGCTGGGTGAGGCGCGCGGCGTTGATATTTCTCAATTCCCGGCGACGAATTGGCGGGTAATGAGATAAGTCTATATTTTGGGGGCTCCTGACATTTCGTTGTGCCAAGGTGTCGGAATGGATGACGCCACGAGTCCGCTGCTGACCGATCTCTACCAGCTCAATATGATCCAGGCGTACCTGGATCACGGCAAGACGAAGACGGCGGTTTTCGAGTTTTTCATTCGCCACCTTCCGGCCCGGCGCGGCTTTCTGGTCGCCGCTGGGCTCGAACAGGCGCTGGACTTTCTCGAAGGCCTGCATTTCTCGGCGGAGGAGATCGAGTGGCTGGCGCGGAGCGGCCGATTTGGGAAGCGGCTGCTGGAGCATCTTGCGGCTCTTCGTTTCACCGGCGACGTGCACGCAATCCCGGAAGGGACTGTGTTTTTTGCCGACGAGCCGATCCTGCGCGTGACGGCTCCGCTGCCGGAAGCGCAACTGGTGGAGACGCGGCTTATCAATATCCTGCATTTTCAATCCCTGATCGCCGCCAAGGCGGCGCGTATGATGCTTGCGGCACCGGGCAAGCTGTTGGTCGATTTCGGTCTGCGCCGCGCACACGGATATGAAGCCGGCGTCATGGCCGCCCGTGCCAGCTACATCACGGGTTTTGCCGGCACCGCCACCATGCTGGCCGAGAAGTGGTTCGGGATCCCCACCTTCGGCACGATGGCGCATTCCTTTATACAAGCCTACGACGACGAAATCACCGCGTTCGAGGAATTTGCGCAATCGCGGCCCGA
This sequence comes from Xanthobacteraceae bacterium, assembly GCA_035690995.1. Classification (GTDB taxonomy): domain Bacteria; phylum Pseudomonadota; class Alphaproteobacteria; order Rhizobiales; family Xanthobacteraceae; genus VAZQ01. Next base: position 12,119 of record DASSJW010000295.1, on the reverse strand, counting down.
TCACCTGACGTTTTTGATCGATACCTACGATACCGAGGCGGGCGCGCGGAAGGTTGTCGCGCTTGCTCCGCGGCTCAAGGCGCGCGGGATCACGATCCGCAGCGTCCGCTTGGACAGTGGCGATCTCATCGCATTATCCAAGAGTGTCCGCAACATCCTGGACAAAGGTGGGCTGGGCGAAGTGGGCATCTTCGCCAGCGGCGGACTTGCGGAGGATGACCTCGCGGAGATGCTTCAAGCCGGAGCCCCGATCGACGGCTTCGGCATCGGCACCAGCCTGACCACCTCTTCCGACGTGCCGGCATTGGACTGCGCCTACAAGCTTCAGGAGTACGATGGGTTGCCACGGCGCAAGCGCTCCATCGGCAAGGTGACATGGCCGGGGCGCAAGCAGGTGTGGCGCCGCTATGGGTCGGACGGCCGGATGGCTGGCGATATTCTCTCGATCGAGAGCGACCACCATAGCGGCGAGCCCCTAATCCAACCGGTCATGCGGGCGGGACGCAGGATCGGCCCGCCACCGACGCTCGCGGAGATCCGCGCGCGCGCCACCCGCGATCTCGCGCGGCTACCGGAACGGCTGCGTCTGCTTCGGCCGCAGGGATCGTACCCGGTCGAGGTGGCCGGAGCCCTGGTGCGGCTCGCGGCCGACGTCGACCGCCGCTTGGCGCCCCATGACAAGGTGCCGCAATGAGTGGAAATCTTGCGATCGGCGATCGGGACGTGCTGTTGGTCGTCGATATCCAGAACGACTTCTGTCCGGAGGGCCGCCTCGCGGTCCCCCGCGGCGATCAGGTCGTGCCACTGATCAATCAGTTGGGCACGCGGTTTGAGCATGTCGTGCTGACACAGGACTGGCATCCGCCCGGCCACCTCTCGTTCGCTTCCGCACATCCGGGCCGGAAGCCATACGAAAAGATCGAGGTGTCCTACGGTCCTCAGATTCTTTGGCCGGATCATTGCGTGCAGGGGACGCGGGGTGCGGCATTCCATCCCGACTTGCAAATCCCGCGCGCCGAGCTGGTGTTGCGCAAAGGCTATCATCGTGCCATCGACTCCTATTCGGCGTTTTATGAGAATGACCGCAGGACCCACACTGGATTGACCGGGTATCTGCGCGAACGGGGGTTCACGCGGTTGTTTCTTGCGGGGCTCGCGTTCGACTTTTGCGTCCGCTATTCGTCGGAGGACGCCAAGCGTGAGGGCTTCGATGTCCTGGTGATCGAAGATGCCTGCCGTGGCATCGATGTCGAGGGCTCGGTCCTCGCAACACGCCAGGCGTTCGATGCCATCGGGGTCGACTGCGTCTTCGCCGACGCCATCGGCTAAATCGCAGCCGTGCAATGATGCAAGCCTTTGCCTCGCTTTACTCCCACGGCTTCGTGCGGATCGCTTCCTGCGTACCGCGCACGAAGGTGGCGGATGTCCCCGCCAATCTGGCCGAGACGATCCGGCTGGGGGAGGTCGGTGGCCGCGGAAGCGCGGCGATCATGGTGTTTCCGGAGCTTGGCCTGTCATCCTACGCTATTGATGACCTGCTTTTTCAGGATGCACTGCTCGTTTCGGTGGAAGCGGCGATCGATGAGCTTCTCAATGTCTCTCGCGGCCTCTATCCGGTGCTGGTCGTGGGCGCTCCGCTCAGGTCGGCGGGTGGACTGTTCAACACGGCGGTGGTGATCCACCGGGGCTCGCTGCTTGGGGTCGTGCCCAAGACCTACCTGCCGAATTACCGCGAGTTTTACGAGAAACGACACTTCAGCTCCGGCGCCGGCATTTGCGGACGACAAATCGAGGTGGCGGGCCGTCGGGGGCCGTTCGGCACCGACCTTCTGTTTCGATCGATCGGCTCGGTCGATGTCACGTTTCATGTCGAGCTGTGCGAAGACTTTTGGGCACCGCTGCCACCGTCGACGACGGCAGCACTCGCTGGTGCCGAAGTCTTGATAAATTTGTCAGCGAGCAACATCACGATCGGCAAGGCCGACACGCGACGTCTGCTGTGCGCCAGTCAGTCTGCACGCGCGATCGCGGCCTATGCCTACTCGGCTGCGGGCCCTGGAGAATCCACCACCGACTTGGCCTGGGACGGCCATGCGGCGATCTTCGAGTGCGGTGATCGGCTCGCCGAGACCGAGCGGTTCGCAACCGATTCGACCTTGGTTACGGCTGATGTCGATCTCGGGCGTATCCGTCAGGAACGCATGCGGTTCAACACGTTCGGCGATTGTGCCCGGGAGGAATCGCGCCGAATAACCCAGTTTCGTACGGTATCGTTGCAGCTCGAGGCGCCGGCGGACCTGGTGCCGTTGCGCCGTGCAATCGAACGCTTTCCCTTCGTTCCCTCCGATCCTGCCAAGCTGCGCGAACACTGCTACGAAGCCTACAACATTCAAATTCAAGGACTGGCGACCCGGCTGCAGGCGTCCAAGATCGAGCGGGCCGTCATCGGCGTATCCGGCGGTCTCGATTCGACGCAGGCGCTGATCGTTGCGGCGCGCGCGATGGATCGGCTGGATCTCCCGCGCAGCAACGTGCTCGCCTATACGTTGCCGGGCTTTGCGACATCCGACCAGACCAAGCGCAACGCCTGGGCGCTGATGCGCGCCTTGGGTGTGACAGGTGGCGAAATCGATATCAGACCTGCAGCGCGGCAGATGCTGGCCGACCTTAGGCATCCCTTTGCAAGCGGCGAGCCGGTCTACGACGTCACCTTCGAGAACGTCCAGGCCGGACTTCGCACTGACTATCTGTTCCGGCTGGCGAACCAGAACCAGGGCCTGGTGGTCGGCACCGGAGATCTCTCCGAACTGGCGCTGGGTTGGTGCACCTATGGGGTCGGCGACCAGATGTCGCACTACAATGTCAACGCCTCGGTAGCGAAAACGCTCATTCAGCACCTCATTCGCTTCGTGGCGGGCTCAGGCGAGGTCAGCGATGAGACGGCGGGCATTCTGCGCGCCGTGCTCGACACTGAAATCTCTCCCGAGCTGGTTCCAGCCAGTGCGAGTGGGAGGATTCAGTCGAGCGAACAGATGATCGGTCCCTATGCACTGCAGGACTTCAATCTATTCTACCTCACGCGTTATGGCTTCAGACCGTCGAAAATTGTCTTCCTGGCGCATCACGCGTGGGGCGATGCCGAGCGTGGGACCTGGCCTGTCGACATCCCGTCTGTGTACCGGCGCGCCTATGGCCTCCGGGAAATTCGTCATTGGTTGGCGCTGTTTCTGCAGCGATTCTTCGCCAATCAGTTCAAGCGCTCGGCTTTGCCGAATGGTCCGAAAATGTCCTCCGGTGGCTCGCTCTCCCCGCGGGGCGATTGGCGAGCCCCGGCAGATGCGGGCGCGGCTGTGTGGCTTGCGGAGCTGGCCGAGAACGTGCCCGAGACGTGACGGCTGGCGTTCACATTGCCGGCCGGGTTGCCGGGAAGGGAGCTATCGATGACAGCGCATGCAATCCGGACGAAAGGGGACGCTCCCCCGAAGGCTGGCGCCGGCCCTCGCTTTCGACTGTTCGTGCTGCAAGCAACGGCCGTCTTCGGCACGGCAGTCGGGCAAGCGCTCGGCTGCAAGGTGGCCGCGCATGAAGAGCGGGAATTCGAAGACGGCGAGCACAAGGCGCGCCCGCTCGAGCCGGTCACTGGCGCGAGTGTCTACGTCGTCCAGAGCCTGCACGGCGGCCCCTCGGAAACGGAAAATGACAAGCTCTGCCGGCTCCTGTTTTTCATCGGAGCGTTGAAGGATGCCGGTGCGGCCCGTGTCACGGCGGTTGTGCCATACCTCTGTTATGCCCGAAAGGATCGTCGGACCAAGCCGAGCGATCCGGTCACCACCCGCTACATCGCAAGCATGTTCGAGGCGGTGGGGACCGATTGTGTCGTCACGCTCGAGGTCCATAACCCGGTCGCATTCGAGAACGCGTTCCGCCGCCGCGCCATCTCGCTGACCGCCACACCGCTGTTCGTCGATTATGTGCGGGCCCTGAAGGACGAGAAATACACCGTCGTGTCTCCGGATCCGGGCGGCGCCAAGCGGGCGGAGCTGTTCCGCGAGGCGCTCGAGGAGGTACTCGGCAGTCCGGTGGGCAAAGCATTTGCCGACAAGCACCGCAGCGCCGGCGTGGTCTCGGGCGACCTCTTCGTCGGCGATGTGGCTGGAACGACCGCGTTGGTTATCGACGACCTGATCAGCACCGGAGGCACGCTGCTGCGGGCCGCACGGGCAGCTCGAGCTGCGGGAGCGCGACGGGTGATTGCTCTCGTGACCCACGGTCTGTTCATGTCTGGGGCCGCCGAGGTTCTGGCAGATCCCGCCATCGAGCGGCTCGTTATCACGGACGCCGTGCCGGCGTTCCGGCTTGCCACTCGGGCCGCGCTCGACAAGGTGGACGTGCTTCCCGCGGCGCCGCTTGTTGCCGAAGTGATCCGGAGGCTCGAAGAGGGGACTGCGCTGGCCGATTTGCTCGTCTTTTGAGCGACCGCTCAAGCCGGATCGCATCTGCTGCCGCAATCCGCAGATAGGCGCGGGCAAGGCGCGGCCATTTGTCAGGCGTGCGGGGATTCGGCTCCAACAGGTGGGCAATGGCCAGACGCGCACGCAGCATCGCGCGATGACCGCGGTAGAACAGAAACAGCTCCTCGGACAGCCCATCCCGCAAGCCGCGCATGACACGACGCGCGATGTATTTACCCGCCCAGCCGGCGCCGAGCCGATCGCATTCAAGGCTCAGGAACGCGATTTCGTCGAATGGATCGACGGCTCGCAAGCGCGGATTGAACTCGAGGCAATCGATGATCCTCACCGGATCACCCAGCCAAATATGCTCAGGGCGCAGGTCGCCGTGCCCATCGATGATGCCACGCTCGCAAACGCGCTTGGCCAGCGCCCGCGGCTGCTCGGAAAGGAATTTGGCCTGAGAACTGGCAATGCGGCGGACGAGCCCCGAAGGCAGCCCGAGGCGCGGGTCCAGCAGCACGCGCCGATTGTCCGACAAGCTCTTGCGCCAGTCGCGCAGATGGACCGCGGGCGAGAGGAAAACCGGTTCTGCTCGGCGATAGAACTGTACCAGCGTGGCAATGAGCCTATCGAGCTGCCACGGTGCGAGGCGATCCTCCAGGATGGCATGTTCGAGCGTCTGAGCCTCGTCGAGACGTCGCATGACCACGAGCCAGTCGACGACTTTTGCATCGCCACCGATCGCGAGTCCGTGCGGCGTTGCGGTGAGCGGTACCACGTCGAGATAGACGTCCGATGCCAGCCGACGATTGAGTCTGAGCTCAGCCCGGCAGGCGGCTTCCCGCCGCCGCAAGGTCGAGAAATCGAGATAGGGAAAGCGGACCGGTTTCTTGAGCTTGTAGACCCGGTCGCCGGCGAGAAATACCCAGGACATATGGGTCTCACGGCTGAGCGCGCCAGTTACCGAAGGGCCATAGGCGCTGGAGCGGCTCAGGAAGTCGACCTTCTGGTCAAGCGTCGGCTCCTCAACGCCGCCTGTGATCACGTCATCGCGCACCATATGCTCCCCGCCGCGGCCGACCTATACGCCGCCCAAAGCGCTCAGAGGCTGCCCGCCTTGCCGTACCTTGTGAGTTTGGAGCTGACCAGAGCAATGTCACGTCGCTTGGGCGGTGACCCGGCGAAACCGCAGAAGAGCAAGGCCCAAGAACAGCCCACCGATCAAGGCGACCGCGAGAAACTGCGGCCAGACCGTGTCGAACCCCGCGCCCCGGTAGAGGATTGCCTGGGCAAACGAGACGAAGTGCGTGGACGGCGATGCCTGCATGACGGTGCGCAGAAAGGGCGGCATGCTCTCGAGCGGCGTGTTGCTCCCGGACAGCATGTTCATCGGAATCACAACCAGCATGTAAAGCAATCCGAGCTGTGGCATCGAGCGCGCGACGGTGCCGAGAAAGATCCCGATCGCCGTTGCAAAGAACAGATAGATCACGACGCCGGCCAGGAATAGAAGGATGGACCCGGCAATGGGAACGCCGAGCAGGCCGCGCACCACGACGGTCAACGAGAGGCCGACCGCAACCGTGATCACCAATGCATTCGACCAGATCTTCGACATGGCGATTTCAAACGGCGTTAACGGCATCACTAGCAGATGATCCATGGTGCCGTGTTCGCGCTCGCGGACGATAGCCGCACCAGCAAGAATGACCGCGAGCATGGTCACGTCATTGATGATCGCCATCACGCTGGTGAACCAGGCGGTCGTAACATTTGGATTGAAGGCGATGCGAACGTCGAGATTGACCGGCGGGCGCGGCACGACCTCGGATCGTGACAGAAAGTTGTTGAGTTCGGTAGAGATGATCTGCTGGATATAACCGGCGCCGATGCCTGCCTGCATCATTGCGGTCGCATCAACATAGACCTGTAGCCGGGGCTGGCGGCCACCCACTAGGTCGCGCTGGAAGTTGGGTGGGATGTTGATCACGAACGTGAGCGCCCCGGTGTTCATCAGGCGCTCGATGTCGTGCGTGGCAATCGGCCGAGGCGTCTTGAAATAGGGCGGCAGGAACGCCTGAGAAATTCGTCGCGATAGAGCAGATTGATCCTCGTCGGCGATGCCGATAGAGGCGTCGTGCAATTCCTGCAGGCTGCTCCTGGCTATGCTGACGATCGAGAACGAAAACGCCCAGACGACCAAGGCGACAAGCACAAAATCGTGGCTGAAGGCACGGAGCTCCTTGGTGCCGAGCCAGAATATATTGGCGGCCATTCGGCGCATCGCACGTATCCGCTAGGCCTCCTGCTTGCGCAGGAAGGCGAGGCTCATCAGGGTCAGGACGGGAATGAAGATCGCCAATTCGATCAGATTGACGCGGAGGTCACCGAACCCCAGTCCTTTGGTGAAAGTGCCGACGCTGATCTCCAGGAAATAGGTCATCGGGAATATGTGCCCAATGATCGCACCGGGGCCGGACAAGGAAGAGACCGGCGTCAGCATGCCGGAGAACTGCATTGCGGGCACAACCGTCAGGATGGCGGCGCCAAACAGCGCGGCAATCTGAGTGCGGGTAAACGAAGATATCAACATGCCGTAGCCGGTCGTCGTCGTAACGTAGAGCAGCGCCCCAAGTGCGAGCGTCGGGAAGCTGCCTTTCAGCGGAACACGGAAAACAAATAGCGCCATCAGCAACATCACAGCGAAATTGATCAGGCCCACGGCGATGTAGGGAAGCTGCTTGCCAATCAGAAATTCGAGCCCGTTTACCGGCGTGACGTAGAAGTTGGTAATCGAGCCGAGCTCCTTTTCTCGGACGATCGACAGCGCCATGAGGATGGCAGGAATCAGTACCAGCAGCAGCGCGAGCGTCGATGGCACCATGGCGTAGACGCTCTTGAAATCCTGGTTGTAGCCGAATCGGGTCTCGATGATCGCGGTCGGGCCCGCTGCCAGGGCCTTGGTGGTGGTAAGCACCGGGTCGGCGAGATACTGCTGATGAACGCCCAGCAGATAGCCGCGGATCGTTTCGGCACGGAACGGCATCGCTCCGTCGATCCACGCTCCAACCGCAACAGGCGTTCCTTTCTTGAGATCGCGGCCGAAGCCGGGCGGAATCTCAATGGTCGCTTTAACATCTCCACTCCGCAGCCGTCGCTCGAGATCGGCATAGTCGATGATCGGCGCCTGCTCGACGAAATAGCGGGAACCTCTGAACTCGCTGAGATAGGCGCGGCTCTCGGGCGTCTGATCGCGATCAAGGGCGGCGAAAGAGAGATAGTCGACATCCGTCGTGATGCCGAATCCGAAGATCAGCATGAGGAATGCGGTGCCGAGCAGCGCGAACGAGAGCCGGATCGGATCGCGCAAGAGTTCCAGCGTCTCTCGCGTGCTGTACGCAAGCATCCGGCGAAGGCCGAGGACGGCGGCGCGGTCGGGCCGTCTTCCAATCGCGGCGGAGCGCTGTGGGCCGCCGACGCGGACGGCCTCGATGCGCGGTCCCGCAGCCGGCGGTGCGGGGGCGCCGTTCGGCTCTTCGAGATAGCTGATAAAGGCATCTTCGAGAGTTGCGGCTCCGCGCATTTTGGTCAGTGCCGCCGGCGTGTCAGTTGCGAGCACCCGGCCCTCGTTCATCAGGGAAATCCGGTCGCACCGCGCTGCTTCATTCATGAAATGCGTCGAGACGAAAATGGTGACATCATGATTGCGCGACAGGTCGATCAGCAATTCCCAAAAATGGTCCCGTGCGAGCGGATCGACCCCTGACGTCGGCTCGTCCAGGATGAGTATCTCGGGCTCGTGGACGATGGCGACAGCGAGCGACAGCCGTTGGCGTATGCCGAGCGGCAGCGCCGACGTGTGCTGATCAAGATAGGGCTCGAGGCCAAAATCCTGCACCAGCTCGGCGATGCGCGACCTCGCCCGGTGAGGTGAGAGGTGGAAAAGACGCGCATGCAGGATGAGGTTCTGGCGGACCGTGAGCTCGGTATAGAGCGAGAACGACTGCGACATGTAGCCGACGCGGTTGCGTGCGCTAAGATCGGTGGCATCGATCGGCTCGCCGAGCAGAAATGCCTTGCCCGCCGTCGCGGGCAGCAACCCGGTGAGCATCTTCATCGTCGTGGTTTTTCCGCAGCCGTTTGGGCCCAGAAATCCGAAGATCTCGCCCCGCTCGATGCTGAAGCTCACGCCATCCACAGCGGTGAAGTCGCCGAAACGGAAGGTCAGATCCGTTGCTGTGATCACCGTCTGGCGATCGTCCGGAGTCCGAGGGGGAATGCGAAGAGCGGTTCGTCCCCGCCGGCGCTGTTCCGGCAGCAGAGCGATGAAGGCGGCCTCGATCGTTCTCGTGTTCGTCTCCGACTCGATATCCGCCGGAGAGCCCTGGGCCAGCACCGTTCCGCCGTCCATGGCGATGAGCCAATCGAATCGTTCCGCTTCCTCCATGTATGCCGTGGCAATGATGATGCTCATTTCCGGGCGGCGGGCATGCATCCGTTCGATCAAGTCCCAGAACTGCCGACGCGACAACGGATCGACCCCGGTGGTCGGCTCGTCGAGGATCAGCAGATCCGGATCATGAATCAGGGCGCAGCAAAGCCCTAGCTTCTGGCGCATCCCGCCGGAAAGCTTCTTTGCCGGCCGGTCCGGGAACGGCGCCAGACCGGTGCTGTCGAGCAGTTCTGCGATGCGCCACTCGCGTTCGTGGCGTGACTGTCCGAACAGGCGGCTGAAGAACTCGATGTTCTCGCGGACGCTCAGATCGGGATAGAGATTCTTGCCGAGCCCCTGGGGCATATAGGCGATGCGGGAGCAGGCGTCGTGGCGATGGCGAGCATCCGCCATGTCTCCGTCGAGTACGCGGACTTGGCCGGTCTGGATACGCCGTGAACCGGCAATGATGCCGAGGAGCGACGACTTGCCAACGCCATCCGGCCCGATCAAACCCACCGTGCGGCCGCTGGGGACATCGAGCGTGATCGCATTGAGCGCGCATATGGCGCCATAGTGATGCGAGACGTTGTCGAGCCGTGCGACCGGGGTGGCACGGCCGTTCATGATCCGACGGTCCGTTGTAGCCACGCGGGCCATTTTGCATTGGGATCAAGGCGCACATAGGCGACGCCGGGCAGACCGGTGCGCACCGCCTCGGCATGTGCACGCAGCAGGGCAGGGTCGATGCGGACTCTGATGCGGAACATCAGCCGCTCGCGTTCGGTCTGAGTCTCGACGGTCTTTGGCGTGAATTGCGACTGGGTCGCGACGAACGACACTTTGGCGGGGATAGGACGGTCGGGGTATGCGTCGAGCACGATGCGCGCGTCGGTCCCGATCCTGGCCTGTCCAGCGTTCAAAGTCGGCAGGTAGATATCCATGTAGACCGACGAAATATCGATCATGGTGAGGACCTTGCCGCCTGCCGGCAGCACCTCGCCGACCTGGGCGATGCGGTATTGGATGCGGCCGTCGCGCGGAGCAATCAGGGTGTTGTCTGCGATGTTGACCGTCAGCAGCTCGACCTCGTGTTCGGCCGCGCTCAAGGCGTGTTCGGCCTGTCCGACGCGGGCGGTGGCGGCGTTGAACGCAGCCGTAGCGCCGTTGAGTTGCTGCCGCCGTTGATCGAGCAGTTCTTGGGTAGAATTGCCCCGCTCGAAAAGATAACTGGTGCGATCCATCTGCTGTTGCGCCAATGCGACCTGCGTCTGCCACTGTTCCCGCGTCGCGCGCGCTTCATCGACGGCTCGTTGCGCCTGCAGCAGGAGAGCCTCGGCCCGCTTGAGCGAAGCTTCGAGGTCTCTCGTATCCATGCGGGCGACGGCTTGGCCGGCATGGACCATATCGCCCTCGTTGACGCGCAGTTCCGTCAGGCGGCCGGCGAACTTGGTATCGATGTCGATTTGGTCGGCTTCGATGCGGCCGTTGCTCGAGACGATGCCAGGGGGCAGGCGGTCTTGGGATTGCTTCCACCAATAGTATCCGCCACCGGCCGCAGCCGTACCGAGCAAAACGATGGCAAGCGCGACTTTGATCCATCGCCTGCGCGTGGGCGCTGGAATCGCGGCCGGCAAGGTCGCCGGTCGCGTAGCCGTCACGGCCTGGCTCGCGGGGGCGAGGGATTGGGCGATGCCCTCGGGCGCGCCAGCGGTCACATCCTTCAGCGCCTCGTGCTTCGTTCCGGTTTCCTCAACCAAAATTCGTCTCCGTGCGACGCACCGAACAACAACTCTATCCCTCCTTTCGATGCCTGATGCCCAAAAACAGCGATGTTATGGTTGACTCACATCAAATCTGAGCTCAATCGCCTCACCCGGCGGCGGCGCTCGGGTTCCTGTTGGACCGGTCGCGCTTAGATTCGGCTGGGATCGCCTGAGGGAAAGGCACCCTTGGGTCCTGGCGGCGGCGATATGTCCCCAGTTGTCCCGATCATTCATCGGTCGCCCCAAATCCCGGCCGCCAACGGTTCCTCGCAACGAGAGCCCGAGATCCGCGCGGTCACTTAGGCGCCGGGGTCGCTTAGGCGCCGTCGGAGACATCGCCGCCGTGCGGAGGTTGATGTGGATCAAGACCCCACGGCTCTTATCGTCTATTCGGTTGAGCGTGAATGAGGGGAGGTGGGTATATGTCCTATGCATCCGTCATGGTGTACGTCGCGGCGGACGCGACGCCGGAGCCACTTGTCCGCCTCGGCGCAAGCCTTGCTGACAGATTCAACGCGGTGCTGATCGGACTATCGGCGCGCGCAATGCCCCCGCCGGTGGTGGCGGACGGCATGGTCATCGACGAGCCAACGGATGTGGATATCGGGTTGATCGGCGCGAAACTTGCCGACAAGGGCAAGTGGTTTACCGGCATTGCCGGTGGCGACCAACGGCGCGTCGAATGGCGCTTCAGTCTGGACCTTCCGAGCGCGGCGCTGACCCGCGAAGCGCGCAGCGCCGATCTCGTCCTGCTCGGCCAAAAGATGAAGCCCGGTGATGCTTATAATGCGCTCGACCCGGGCAGCGCGATACTGAACTTGGGTCGGCCGACCCTCGTCGTGCCCGATGGCGTGAGCATGCTGCGCGCAGAGCACGTCGTGATCGGGTGGAAGGACACGCGCGAAGCGCGTCGGGCCGTGCGCGACGCACTTCCGTTCCTGCACCGGGCGACGCGGGTCACGGTGGTCGAAGCGTGCGGACCGGGCGAAGAGAAGAGCGCGTTGGATCGGCTCGACGACGTCGGTCGCTACCTGATGAACCACCGCATCAAGGCCGGACCCAAGGTCATGCTGGAGCAGAAGGGATCAGGTGCCGAGCAGTTGCTTCGAATCGCCCGGGAGGAGCGCGCCGATCTGCTGATCACTGGTGCTTACGGACACAGCCGCCTCGGGGAGTGGATCTTCGGGGGTATGACGCGCGAGCTGCTCGCGACCAGTCCGATTTGCTGCCTGATGTCTCACTGATTTCTCAAGGAGCATGTTCGCTGGCGGAGGCCATGCAAACGCCGGTTCAATCGATTTCGAGAGAAGGCAAGCAACACCGACGTCGCGCTTCGATCTAGAGACACGGGGCAAAACCGGCTCTCGCGCCTGCACGGACGAGCCGTTGATCAAGTCTGCAAACTCGCTGCCGGGGACGCCCCCTGACATGGGCAGCCAATCGGCGGCAGCGAATTCGGCCCGGATG
>DASSJW010000294.1:0-11652 GCA_035690995.1 Xanthobacteraceae bacterium | reverse complement strand
CATTTTCAGACGGCGGGCGGGCTTGGTTGCGTGAGGCACGGTAATACCTTTTGCGCCCGCGGGGCCGAAATACCTCATGCGCTAAGAGTGGAAACCCCGCCGTTGGAGCGCGCGATACAATCAATGATTGTACTGCCAGTTCCCCAGATGGCCTGGCAAGCGCCCCTCTTCAGGTTGCACAAGGAGCCGTCCCGGGACGCAGGATCAATCACAAATGCCAAAATCTTTGTGCAAAAGGCTCTTCTGCAACGGGCGTTTGATCACGAAAAGAATCCAGCCGCGATGATCGTCGCATGTCGCCCAGTGCTTAGCGCCTCGCCGAACCGCACCAGGTCGGAGATATGACCGATCTCGGAGGCGAAACGGCCGCGCTGAAAGACTGGTTGTTCAATGTGGCCCTGCCACGCTGGTGGGAGCACGGCGCCGACCGCAGGCGCGGTGGCTTCCACGAGGCGATCGACCTCGATGGCCGACCATTGGCGCAGCCGCATCGAGCGCGTGTCCTCGCCCGCCAAGCGTTCGCTTATTGCGAGGCCGGCCGGCTCGGCTGGAATGGCCCCTGGCGGGAAGCGGCGCGCCACGCCCTTGAATACATCCGGCGACATTTCGTCACCGCTGACGCCACCGTCGTATCCGTCGTCGATCTTGACGGAGCGACCATCGAGCCGAATTTCGACCTCTACAATCAAGCCTTCGCGCTCCTGGCCTATGCGAGCGGGCACCGCGCCTTCGGCGAGGCCGACGGCTGGCGCCGGCAGGCGGTGGCGCTGCGCCGGTCGCTCATTCAATTCTATGCTCATCCCCTCGGCGGCTTTCGGGAGGATCGCGGCGGACGACTGCCGCAGCGCTCGAACCCGCACATGCATCTGCTCGAGGCGGCGCTTGCCTGGATCGCCATCGACGACGATCCGGCCTGGCGCGAAATGGCCGATGCAATCGTGGCGCTTTGCCTGGAAAAGTTCATCGATCCCGCGACCGGCGCGCTACGCGAATTCTTTGCTGCGGATTGGTCGCCGGCTCCCGGCGTGGACGGACAGATATGCGAGCCAGGCCATCACTATGAGTGGGCGTTTCTGCTCGACCGCTGGGCGAAGCTGACAGGCCGTGCTGCGCCCGAAGCTCAGGCGCGGCTGATCGCCTTCGCCGATTCTCACGGGCTCGATCCGCATCGCGGCGTCGTGATCAACGCCGTGCTGGCCGACGGCAGCACGCACGACCCGGTGGCAAGGCTGTGGGCACAGGCTGAGCGGATCCGCGCCTACCACGCCCGCCGTTACACGGATGCAGCGATTGCCGCAGCTGTCAGGGGGCTGCGGCGCTTTCTCACGACGCCAACTCCGGGCCTATGGTTCGATCGGCTGACCATCGCCGACTCCTTCGTCTGCGAACCGGCGCGGGCGACCAGTCTTTACCACATCATCGGAGCGGTTGCGGCGCTGTCTGAGCGAGTCGCAGATCCCGAAAATGCCCGCGTCGCGGCAACCGGCCCGTCTCGTTCGGCACCCCGCATCATCTATCTCGTGACTGAAGATTGGTATTTCATGTCCCATCGCTTGCCGATGGCACGGGCCGCCCGCGATGCCGGCTTCGACGTACATGTCGCAACTCGCGTCGATCGCCACGGCGCCGCGATCAAAGCGGAAGGATTTCATCTTCATCCCATTTCCTGGCGCCGCGGCAGCCTGGATCCGCGCCACCTAGTCCGCGTCGTGCGCGAGGTGCGTGCGCTCTATCGCAGCATCGAGCCGGACCTCGCCCATCACGTTGCGTTACCGGCAACCGTCGTCGGATCGTTTGCGGCCACGGGCCTTCCCATCGTTTGTCTCAATGCGATGACCGGTCTCGGTACAATGTTCTCCAGCGACAAGGCCAGGTTACGCCTGGTGCGTACCGCCTTGACACTTGCGCTACGCCGGCTGCTAAACCGCTCCCACTCGGCGGTTCTGGTACAGAATCTTGACGATCAAGCGGTCATCGAGGGTCTCGGAGTCAACCGCGCGCGAGTCGCACTGATCCCGGGCTCCGGCGTAGATGTCGATACGTTGACTCCCAAGCCCGAACCCCCGGGACCGATTGTCGTCGCATTCGTCGGCCGCCTGGTGGAATCCAAGGGGGTGCGCACGCTGTTGGACGCACACGCGCGCCTTGGCCAGCGCGGGCGTCAGATCCAACTGCTCCTCGCCGGGATGCCGGACCCCGCAAATCCGATGTCGATTCCGGCGCGCGAAATCGAAGCCTGGTGCAAGCGCCCCGGTGTCACGCATCTCGGATTCGTGGAAGACATCGGTGCACTCTGGGCCTCGGCCCATATCGCCGTCTTGCCCTCCCATCGCGAGGGCCTGCCCTTGAGCTTGTTGGAGGCCGCAGCGTGCGGACGGCCGCTGGTCGCAACCGATGTACCGGGATGCCGTGACATCGCCCGTCCGGGCATCAATGCGCTTCTGGTGCCGCTGGACGACGCCGCAGCGCTGGCAGACGCCATCGACCGGCTCGCAGCCGATCCACACCTTCGGCAGACGTTCGGGCATGCTGGCCGACAGCTGGTTGAACAGAATTTCTCCAGCAGGCGCGTCGGGGCTGACGTGGTGAAACTCTACCGGCGACTGCTTGCGCAACGCGGTTGAGGGGAGCGGCATGCGGCTGGCGGCCGTCACCTTGACGTCTTCGCTCCACACGGCTTGAAGTGTCGCTCTGTCAGAGGATCCAGCCGATGTCGGCTCACATCATTCCGGTGATCATGTGCGGCGGTGCCGGAACCCGGCTATGGCCGGTCTCGCGCGAGAGCATGCCGAAGCAGTTCGTTCCGCTTGTCGGGCAAGGATCGACCTTTCAGCAGGTGCTTGCGCGAATTTCGGATGCCAGCCTGTTCTCCCGGCCGATCGTCATCACCAATACAGACTTTCGCTTCGTCGTGGCCGAGCAATTGCGGGAGCAGGGTATCGAAGCCGATATCGTGCTCGAGCCCAGTCGCCGCGATTCCGGTCCCGCCGTTGCCGTGTCGGCGGTGCTCGCAGCAGAACGTGATCGCGACGCTCTCGTGCTCGTGCTGGCCGCCGACCATGTGGTCCGCAATCCCGAGGAGTTTCGTCAAGCCTGCCGGGTCGCTGCCGAAGCCGCGACCGCAGGACATATCGTCACCTTCGGGATCGAGCCTACGCATCCGGCGACGAACTACGGCTACATCCGCCCGGGCAAGACGCTCAATGGCGCACACGTGCACGCGGTCGAGGCGTTCGTGGAAAAGCCCGACGTCGCAACCGCTGCCACCTACGTGGCGGACGGCTACCTCTGGAACAGCGGCAATTTTCTGTTTCACGCCGCGACCATGCTGGCAGAAATCGAACGCTTCGAACCAGAAATGGCCGAGGCTGCAAAGGCGGCAGTCAAGGGCCTCACCCGCGACCTCGATTTCCTGCGGCTTGCGGCGGAGCCGTTCGCCCGCGCTCCGAAAAAATCGATCGATTATGCCGTCATGGAGTGCACCAAGCTTGCGGCCGTGGTTCCGGCCGATATCGGCTGGTCCGACGTGGGCAGTTGGAGCGCGGTCTGGGACATCCTCGATCACGACGCTGCCGGCAATGCAACCGAAGGTCCCGTTGTCGTGCTGGACAGCCGTAACAGTCTAGTGCGCTCGGAGAACTCGGTCCTGACCACGGTGATAGGGCTCGACGATGTCGTCGTCGTGGCGACCGCCGACGCGGTGCTGGTAAGCGCACGATCCCAGGCCGAGCAGGTCAAGACGCTCGTCGAGCAGCTGAAGTCGCAAAATCATCGCGCGGCGGTGGAACATCGCCGCATTTATCGCCCTTGGGGCTACTACCAGGATATCGACATCGCCCCGCGCTATAGGGTGAAGCGTATCGTGGTCAAACCCGGCAGCAAGCTGTCGCTGCAGAAGCATTTCCATCGTTCCGAGCATTGGGTAGTGGTCCAGGGAACCGCGGAGGTCACCCTGGGCACCGATCAGCGGAGCGTGCACGAAAACGAATCCATCTACATCCCGATTGGGAGCGTTCATCGGCTCGCCAATCCCGGCAAGATTCGGCTCGAACTGATCGAGGTGCAGGTCGGCAGCTATCTCGGGGAGGACGACATCGTGCGTCTCGACGACGTTTACGGGCGCGGATAGCGCCGCACACCTCCCCTATTCCGGCACTTTTCCGGTCTTCTCGATCCCGATCGCGACATCAACCGCAGTCGGAACAGCCGGCATCGACCATGTGTCCTTGAGCGCCATTGCGGTGCGGCTGAGAAAGCGGCGCGGGCTTCAGGCGTGACGATTGCGCCGCTCCCGCTCGGCCAGGACGGCGGCCATGTCCGCTTTCACCATGTCACGCACCAACGCATCAAAACTGGTCTTGTGCCGCCAGCCGAGCTTGGCTCTCGCTTTGCTCGAGTCTCCGAGGAGCGAGTCCACTTCTGTCGGCCGAAAATAGCGGGGGTCGACCTCCACCAATATCTCACCGGTCGACTTGTCGATCCCCTTCTCCGCGACGCCACTACCGGACCAAACGATCGTGCGGTCGATGTGAGCGAACGCCCTTTCGACGAATTCACGCACGGAATGGGCCTCGCCGGTCGCAAGGACGTAATCGTCCGGCTGGTCCTGTTGCAGGATCAGCCACATCCCCTCGACAAAATCGCGCGCGTCGCCCCAGTCGCGCATGGCGTCCAAATTTCCGAGAAATAGCTTTCGCTGCAGTCCGCACTCGATCGACGCGACGGCGCGCGTAATTTTGCGCGTCACAAAGGTCTCGCCCCGGATCGGGCTCTCGTGATTGAATAAAATCCCGTTGGAAGCATGCATGCCATATGCCTCACGGTAGTTGACCGTGATCCAATGGGCATACAGCTTTGCTGCCGCGTAGGGAGAGCGTGGATAAAACGGCGTCGTTTCATTTTGCGGGCATTCCTGCGCCTTGCCGAACAGCTCGGACGTCGACGCCTGATAGAAGCGGGTCTTGTTTTCCCGGCCGAGGATACGGATGGATTCGAGCAGGCGCAGCGTCCCAAGCCCGTCGGCGTTGGCTGTATACTCTGGCGTTTCGAAAGAAACCTGCACATGCGACTGCGCCGCAAGATTGTAGATCTCGTCCGGCTGCGTCTCCTGAACGATGCGGATAATATTGGTAGCATCGGTCACGTCGCCGTAATGCAGGTGGAATGAAACGCCCTCTTCGTGCGGATCGTGAATGAGATGGTCGATGCGCTCGGTGTTGAACGAGGACGATCGGCGCTTCATGCCGTGCACGACATATCCCTTCGACAGCAGAAATTCAGCAAGGTGTGCGCCGTCTTGTCCAGTCACCCCGGTGATGAGGGCCACCTTCCCTGATGATCCAATCATGATCTCACCCGTCGGGAGGTCTACTCAGTATGCCGCAGGTCTTTTATGACTGGCGTTGCATGACGCGACGCGTATGGCAGACAACAGGACCGGCGCCACGAAATCGACCTTCATCGCCCGGGCTCGGCTGACCGCGGCGCGGGTGTGAACGAATACAACAGCCACGCCAGTGCTCCGGGCAGAGAGCCGACGGCGAGGGTGAGGCCGAAGCACACCGAAAACAGCAGTGCCTTTTCGGGCGGAACGCCGTGATTTCCCAGAAGCGCGATCACTGCGACTTCGCGCAAACCCCAGCCCCCGATCGAGATCGGAACCAGCGCCACGCTGATCATGACGGTGAACAGAACCGCAGCGTCCGAGACCGGAAGCAGAAGTCCTTGCGCGCGGCCCAGGCACCAGATGATGGCGATGGTGAGGACGTGGACGAGGCACCCGATGGCCAGAATCATCGGACCGCGCGGCCCCAGAAGAACTCGACGTGAGTCCATGGCCAATGTGGCAAACCAACGTGAATACCGCCACCGCGACAGCCAAGGCGCGATCCTCGGTGCCAACACGAGACCAGACGCAGCGGTGACGAGCATAGCGCCGTAAAGAGCGAGCACCATCTCGCGATGCCCGCCGAGAGCGGTGAGGCTCGACGGTAACAGCAGCAGAATAGCAAACCCGATCGCGATCAGCAGGCCCACGCCTACGCCCCGATCGATCACAACGCTCGTCACGGCGCTTCGCCAATCACAGCCGAGCCGGACCAGCAGCCAAGCGCGCACCCCCTCGCCGGCGACACTCGGCAGGACCTGAGCGAAGAATACGCCGATGGCCGTTACCGCGATCGCGGCGACCGCGGTCACCGGCGCGTCACGCACCGCGAGCGCATCAAGAATATTGCACCATCGCACGCCTAGAAGCGGAATCTGCAGCACGACGAGGAAAACGGCAAACGCCGTCCAGCGAAAGTTCAACAATGGGACGGCCGACAAGGCTTGACCCAGGTCAATCTGCCGGGAGACATACCAGAAGCACCCGCCGGTCACGATCAGCTTCGCCGCAAAGGCCGCAATCTTCTTTTCGATCCCGCCACCGCGCGGCCGACTTGTCGTCTCAAGGTCGCTCGCCACGCTGATGTCCATTCAAATTGCTTTGATCCCAATATCCCCGATAGGCAGCAATGACCGGTCCGGCGTTACCAGGCAAGCGTCCTGGCCATGGTAATGGCCGAGGCTACGGCCAAGTTCAAGCGCGGAGTTGCCAAGCCCTCAAGCGCCCGCGGAACGCGAACCGGATGCCGCAGGAGCAAAGCGCGATCGGAGGAGTTCGAGCGCTTCGCCGAGGTTGGCTACCACTTCGTGCCCCAGCACATGGTTCCTTCCCCGATCAGCGCGCGTGTCGAGGAGAATCCGCAAGCCAAGGCCTGCCGCCACACCGGCTTCCATATCGCTGATCTTGTCACCCAGGATCGGACATTGCGCGGGATCCAGACCGAGGTCCGAGATCGCCTGCAGGATCATGCCAGGCTTGGGCTTGCGCCACGGATGCTCGCGGCGGTACGGGCCGATACCGTGCACCGGGTGATAGGGACAATAATAGACGCGGGCTATTGTGGCCTGCTCTGCCGCAAACCGATCGCACATCCAACGTGTCAAATCCTCGTAAGCCTTCTCGTCGAAGCAGCCACGGCCAATGCCGGACTGATTGGTGACGACGACGATCTGCCGGCGCAGCTCGTTGGTCCAGAAACGAGCCAATTCGAAAATGCCGGGAACAAATTCGAATTGGTCGGCCCGATGAACGTAGCCGCGGTCCACGTTGATCACCCCATCGCGATCGAGAAAAAGCGCACTGGCATGAGTGACCACGGCAACCTCACTGGGTGTGCAACAGCCAGCGGCGGTACTGCGTTCTGGCCGCACGGACCCAGCGACGAAAGCCAGTGCCGAAAACCGGCGCCAGTTTGGTCCAGATCGATAACCAAACGAGCCGCCGTGCCAGCCGAAGCGTAACGTAGCTGCGATCTTCGACCAAGGCGCGGACCGCCCGCAGCCGATAATCGGGCCAGATCGCCGCGGCAACGAGAGCGGCGCGGCGGCGCTCCCAGCCGGGCTGCCTGGTCACTTCCAACCAGGCCCGCAAGACGCCGAGCTGCGCGCTGCTGCGAGATCCGGCCGCGCCATAGGACTTCGGCGACTGGCGAACATAAGACACGGCATGAGGCGTGTAGACCGCGCCACGCTCGAATGCGGCCGCATAGGCTGCCAGCAGGTCCCCGTGCCACTTCACATCGGGCGGGAAACCGCCGAGCTCCCGTAGCAGAGCGACATTGAACCAGACGCTTGAAACGTGAAAATAGAAGAAATGAGTCTGCATCAGGCGCATGAACTCGTCCGCGGAAAAATATCGGCGGGCCGTCGGCAGATCGAGCGGAACGATGCGGGTGCAGGACCCGTCTGTGCTCATCTCCGCGTGATCCGAGAATATCACGCCGGTGAGCGGAAAGGCGGCAGCGGCGGCGAAAGCGTGCTCGACCATCGTCGCGCTCAAGCAATCATCGGCCGCGGAAAACAACACGAAATCGCCGCTGACGAGCTCAAGCCCGGTATTGCACGCTGCGTTGACGCCGCGGTTTTCGAGATGGCGGTGAATGCGAAGCCAGGGCATGCTCGCCGTTAGCGCCTGCAGCCGCATGAAGCTGTCGTCGGTCGACCCGTCGTCCACCACCACGACCTCAAACGGCCGCCGCGTTTGCCGCGAGATCGCGGCAAGGGCATCCGACAACAGATGGGCGTGGTTGTAGTGCGGAATCACGACAGACATGCGCGGCCCGTTGCCGGAGACGTCAGTCATAGGTCCGCTAGCCTTGGCAAATTCTGGTCGCGGTCGGAAATCACACGGCGGCCGGCCTGGGGCCAGACGATGGCGAGGTCTGGGTCGTCCCAACGCACGCCGCGGGCCGCTTCGGGGCGATACCGTTCGGAGATGTGATAGCGCACCTCTGCCTCGTCGGTCAGGGTCTGAAACCCGTGGGCGAAGCCGGCGGGAATGTAAAACGTAGAGCGATTGTCGGCGCTGAGTTCCACCGCGATCCATCTGCCACGGGATGGCGAGTGCGGCCGCAAATCCACCGCTACATCAAAGACCGCCCCACGCGTACACGAGACCAGCTTGGTCTCTTCATGCGGAGGAGCCTGGAAGTGGAGACCGCGCAGCGTGCCGCGGCGTTCATTGAATGACACGCTCCACTGCGGGTAATCAGCGCAAAGCCCGTGCTGCAAGAACGTTTCAGCGCAGAACAGACGGGAAAAAAACCCTCGTTCATCTTCCTTTCTTTCAAGCTCTATGAGAAAAAGCCCAGGAATGTCCAAGGGTCTAAACAGCATCGTGAGTGACCGGGCCCATGCCAGGGTTATGCGGTAAGTTGAAGATCGAAAACAACGAAGATTCTACCAAACGCTCATGAGGGTTCCCAGCGTGGCCCTGGTCCCCGCCCCCTCGGATCGACCGGGGATGGTTGTGGCAGGTTCCAAACTCCGGGCTTGGCCCAAAGCTGCCGTTCATCACGCTATCGACTGGCGCGCTTCTTTACAGGTCGCTCCGATTTCTGGATACACGTCATGATCGAATATTACATGATGCACTATCATTCGCGTGTATCCCCTGACACACGCGATCATTGGAGCGGCACGCGCATCGGCTGCGGCGTCATGGCGGGGCGTGGGACAGCGGACGACGTGGGCTAGATGGATTTTCCGCTTCCCCCCAGCTTCACCCGGACCGCCACTATCCTCGCCACCGGCTGCTCCGGATTTCTTGGGCGCCATTGCGCGGAGGCGCTGGTCAGACATGGCTTGCGCGTTCACGCCGTGAGTCGGACGCATCGTGGTGATGGCGCCGCCGACGGGATCATCTGGCACAATCTCGACCTCCAGACGCCGGGAGCTGCCGAGGACGTGATCGCCACGCTACGGCCCTCCCATCTGCTGCACCTTGCCTGGGTTACTGCGCCGGATCGGTACCGCTATGCGGCCGAGAACCTGGATTGGCTGGAAGCCAGTGTCGCGCTGGTCAAGGCATTCGGCGAGCATGGGGGTCAGCGCTTCGTCGGGGTGGGCAGCTCTGCCGAGTACGGGCTCGTGGATGGCCCCTGCCTGGAGGACGCGACCCCGATCAACCCCGTCTCGTTGTATGGACGCTGCAAGGCGGCTGTTTGGATGACCGCCCAACCCTATGCTCAGCATCATGGGTTTTCCGCCGCCTGGGCGCGCGTGTTTCTACCCTACGGGCCGGGCGACGAGCCGCGGCGCCTCATTCCGTCGTTGCTGGCCGCGCTGACCGCAGGCAAACCGATCGACGTGACCGATGGCAGCCAGATTCGGGATTTCGTCTACGCAGCGGATATCGCTGACCTGCTCGTGCGCTTGTTGGCGACGCCGGACGCGAACGGGGCGTACAATGTTGGAACAGGCCAGGGCACTGCGGTGCGCCAAGTCATCCAATGGGTAGCGGATTATTTCAACGCGCGGGAGCTCGTCCGTTTCGGCTCCCAGGCAAGGCGCGACGACGAGCCGGCGGCGCTTGTCGCGGACGTGGCGAAAGTCGAGCGCATACTTGGTTGGCATGCTCCAACTTCGATCGAGAGCGGGCTGGAACGACTGCTGCGGAAGACGGGCGCGTCCTCGCCGGCGTTGAATTCCTGGCGAGGAGGCATCGGTTCATGCGCATCATAATCGACACAGCGGAAAACTCGCTCGTCGCTGACGGCCAACGTCTGGACCTCTACGGCAAAGAGGCTTTCGAGTTGCTTTCGGATCTGTGGCTCAAGACCAGCTGGAATCAAAAATACTCCTACACGTTCACATGGCTCGGGCGACCGATCATCCAGCATCCGGAAGACTTGGTCCGGCTGCAGGAGGTCATCTTCACATTGCAGCCCGATGTCATTATCGAGACCGGCGTGGCTCACGGAGGTTCGCTGATCTTCTACGCCTCCCTGTTCAAGGCGATGGGCAGCGATGGACGTGTCGTCGGGGTCGACATCGAGATACGCCCCCAAAACCGCCGGGCGATCGAGGACCACCAGCTCGCAAGCTACATTGCGCTCGTCGAGGGAGATTCCGTCGCGCCGGAGGTCGTCAAGCGCGCCCAAGGGTTCATCCGCGCCGGCGACAAGGTCATGGTGATCCTCGATTCGAGCCACACCAAGGCCCATGTCGCCAAGGAACTGGAGGCCTACGCGCCCTTGGTCAGCCCGGGCTCTTATCTCGTCGCCACCGACGGCATCATGGGACTCGTGCATGATACGCCGCGGGGCAAGCCGGAATGGACCTCCGACAATCCGACGGAGGCCGCGAGGGAATTTGCCGCCCGGCGTCCTGACTTCGTGCTCGAGGAACCAAAATGGCGGTTCAATGAAAGTGAACTCGACCGAACGATCACGGCTTGGCCCGGCGCCTGGCTCAGACGAATCGGATGAGCACGGCAGAGTCGCAATGCAAGATTTCACTCTTGTCATTCCGACCTACAACCGGCCGAAGCTGCTGGAAGCGCTGCTGACCTATCTCGGCGCACAGCCGCAGCGGTGTCGTGTCCTGGTGCTGGATTCCAGCCAGCCGCAACCACGGGCCGCTAATCGCAAGATCGTTGAGCTTGCCAATCTCAAGCTCGATTACGCAGAGTTTCCAAGCGAGATGCACCCCTTCGACAAGTTCCGCGAAGGCGTGCACAAGGTGACGACCGAATTTTGCGCATTGTGCGCCGATGACGACCTGGTGCTGTTGGATGGCGTGCAGCATTGTCTTGAGGCGTTGCGCTCCAATCCGCTGGCCTCGGTCGCCCAGGGTTACTCCTTTTCATTTCTTTGCCCGCAAGACGGCGATATGGACCTTGGAAACGTACTTTATTTCACTTCGACCATCGATGACGCGACCCCGCTCGCTCGCCTCGCCAAGCTGTTCGCCCGCTATCAAGCCGCCACGTATGGAAATTATCGCACGCCGGTGCTGCAACGGATATTGGACACTCTCAAGCCGATGCGGAGCATCCTCGCTCGCGAGCTGCTGGGAACCGCGCTCGCCGCGATCGAAGGGCAGATGCTGCGGGTGGCGTGTTTCAGCCACGGCCGCAGCATGGATACTTCCGAAAGCTACGAGCATTGGCACCCATTGGAGTGGTTTGCCAAGGATTCGCAAGGTCTGTTCTCTGAGTACCATTCCTATCGCGAGTTGATGGCCGAGGCCGTGCTGGCGCGCCCCGACAATACCCTCGATGCAGCAGCGGTCCGGCGCGTTCTCGACCTCATCCACCTGCGCTAC
>DASSJW010000293.1:0-5003 GCA_035690995.1 Xanthobacteraceae bacterium | reverse complement strand
GAGAATGAGAATGTCGGCGCGCTCGCCGGCGGCGAGCTTCGCCTGCAATGCACCAACGGTCGCGAACGTGATGTCGAGTCTTTGACCGGTTGCGCGCGTGAACTTGCCCGCCAGCGCATTGACGACCGTGGTCATCGAGCGGGCGCACAGGATTTTGAGCGTCATGTGTTCATTCCGGCTCGATGCCGGCTTCCTTGATTGCTGCCGTCCACTTCACCAGCTCGGCTTTCACGAATTCGGAGAACTCCTGCGACCCGCTCCAGAACACCTCGGTGCCCCCGGCGTTCAGGCGTTCGATCACCAACGGGGTCGACAGCGCCTTCTGCACGGCATCGGCGAGCACCTTCACGATCTCCGGCGGCAGGTTCGCCGGTCCGAACATCCCGGCCCACGCAAGGATATCGAAGCCCGGCATCACCGTTTCGTTCAATGTCGGGACCTCCGGCAGGACGCGGTTGCGTTCCTTGGTCAGAACGGCGAGCGCACGGACCTTCTGCATCTTGAGTTGCGGCAGCCCGGTGTTGAAGTCCGGGATCGCCATCGGAATGTGGCCGGCGATGAGATCGGTGACCACCGCCGGATCGCTGCGGTAATTGACGCGCACGATATCGGTGCCGGTGCGCTTCTTGATCGTCTCGCCGGCAATGTGGCCGGTCGAGTTGCCGACACCATACGAGAGCTTGCCCGGATTGGCCTTGGCATAGTCCATCAGTTCGCCGATGGAATTGACCGGCAGCGCCGGATTGACCGCGACGAAGGACGGGAAGCTGCCGATGCGTGCAATCGGCGTGAAGTCCTTGATCGGATCGTAGGGCACATTCTTGTACAGCCCGTTCGCGGCCGAGTGGGTCGAATTGGTCGTGAAAAAGAGCGTGTAGCCGTCGGGCTTGGCCCGCGCGACGGCATTGGCTGCGGGCAATCCGCCCGCGCCGGCGCGGTTCTCGATCACGACCGTCTGGCCAAGCGCGTCCTGAAGATATTGCCCGATCATGCGCGCGGCCGCGTCGGTGACGCTGCCGGCCGCGAACGGCGTGATGATCGTGATCGTCCGCGCGGGATAGGTCTCGGCCGAGGCCTGCGCCGCGCTCACCGCCAGAATCAACGTCAGCAGGGCCCGTACACAGCCCGCTCTCGACCACGCAACCATCGCTTGCTCCCGTCCCGGTGTTCCCTGTCGCGAATCACCCCGGCCTCCACGGCCTGGCGGGCGACTTCATCCCGCAAGCGATCCGTTTGCCCGATATGATATGACACCGTCCAGGCGATCAAGAAATTCATGGAGGAGCAGATGCCCAGAACGGGAGCGCCGATCGCGGCGCTGGCGCTTGCCACGCTCATGGCAATATCGGCCGCGCAGGCGCAGGAGTGGCCGACGCGGCCGGTGACCATGGTCGTTCCGTTCGCGGCCGGCGGCCCCGTCGACGTGCTCGGTAGAATCCTGGCGCAGTATCTGAGCGAGGCGATCGGCAAGCAGGTGATCGTCGACAATGTGCCTGGCGGCGGCGGCATGACCGGCTCGCTGCGGGTCTCCCAGGCCGCGCCCGATGGCCACACCTTCGTGCTGGCTTCGATCGGCACCCATGCGCTCAATCAGACGCTGTCCAAAAAGCCGCTCTACAACGCCGCCACCGATTTCGCCCCGGTCGCGCTGATCGCCGATGTCGGCCTCGTGCTCATCACGCGCAAGGATTTGCCTGCCAGCAACCTTGCGGAATTCATCGCCTATGCCAAGGCAAACCAGGGCAAGATGCAGTTCGGCTCGGGCGGGGCCGGCACCTCTTCGCATATCGGCTGCGTGCTGCTCAACCAGACCATCGGCATCGACACCACGCATGTGCCCTATCGCGGCGGGGGGCCGGCCATGGCCGATCTGATCGCCGGCCGCGTCGACTATGTCTGCAACATCGCGTCGACCGTGGGCCAGGCGATCGAGGCAAACCAAGTAAAGGCGATCGCCGCACTCACCCGCGAGCGCTCGCCGATTCTGCCTGACCTGCCGACCGCGCACGAACAGGGCCTTACCGGCTTCGACGCCTATACCTGGAACGCGGTATTCCTGCCCAAGGGCACGCCTCCCGCACTGGTGAAAAAGCTCAATCAGGCGCTGGTGGCGGTGATGGAAAATCCCGCCTTCCGCGAGCGCCTGCATACGCTCGGCCTCATTGTCGTGGCGCCGGAGCGCCGGTCGCCCGCCTATCTGCAGAGCTTCGTCGAAAGCGAAATCGAGAAGTGGGCGGTCCCGATCAAGGCCAGCGGGGTGAAGGAGGATTGATGCATCCTCGCGAGGCGCGAGCAGTAGCATGAGCACGCCGCACCCGGCGCGGCAGCACGCAAGACGTAAACGACATAAGGAGCAACCATTGCAGACTCTGCGTCAACTCATCGGCGGCAACGAGCTCATCGTCGCGCCGGTCGCGCTCAATCCGATCATGGCGCGGCTGGCCGAGGAAGCCGGGTTCAAGGCCATCTATATGAGCGGCGGTTCGCTCGGCTGGTACAAATGCGTGACCGAGGCCAACATCACGCTGCCGGAAATGGCGCAGGTGGCGGTGGACATGCGCGCCGCCTGCAAGCTGCCCATCGTGCTCGACGCCGGCGGCGGCTGGGGCGACCCCATGCACATCCAGCGCACCATCGCGCTGTCCGAAGCCGCCGGTTTCGCCGCGATCGAGATCGAGGACCAGTTGCTTCCCCGCCGCGTCGAGCATCATGTCGGCATCGAACACCTGGTGCCGACCGAGTTCATGGTCGAGAAGGTGAAGGCGGCGGTTGCCGCCCGCACCGATCCCGATTTCATCATCGTTGCGCGCACCAATGCGCGGCGGCTGCACGGCCTCGACGAGGCCATGCGGCGGGGCGAAGCCTTCAAGAAAGCCGGCGCCGACATGGTGTTCGTGTTCACGCGCAACGCCGAGGAGATGCGCACCGTCGCCGAGCGCGTGGCTCCTCCGCTGATGACGTTCGCGCCAGCCGATGGGTTCGCCGAATTTCCGCTCAAGGAGCGCGATCTCGCCGCGCTGGGCTACCGCCTCGCCGCCTCCTCCGGAACCGCGTTCGCGGCCATGGTCAAGGCGGTGCGGCAATCCTATGAATGCCTGGCGCAGGGCAAGATCGATCCCTTCATCGGCAAGGGCAATGTGGAAAAGGAGATGAAGGCGGCGATGACGACCACCGGCCTCGAGCGGCTGCTGGAGATCGAGCGACGCACCATGAAGGATTAGCCGGACGTTCCCCGAAGGGTTTTTTTCCGGAGTATGCGAGGTGATGGCGGTAGCTGCGGTGAAAACGCGTGCAAGAAGCCGGCTCGACCTTGACGCCGCTGCAGCGCCTCGCCTCGTGGCGGCGGCACTCGTTGCGCTCGCGTGTTCCACGGCGCCGAGCGCGGCCGAGCCGTCGTTCTATGCCGGCAAGCAGATCACCTTCATTGCCGGCTCGGGGGTCGGCGGCGGCTACGATCTGTTGACGCGGTTGACGGCGAGGCATCTCGGCCGCCTCATCCCCGGCCATCCGACCATCGTCGTGCA
The DNA here is from genome assembly GCA_035690995.1 of Xanthobacteraceae bacterium. Lineage (GTDB taxonomy): Bacteria > Pseudomonadota > Alphaproteobacteria > Rhizobiales > Xanthobacteraceae > VAZQ01. The sequence continues at coordinate 1,479 of DASSJW010000293.1, read as the reverse complement.
GAACATGCCGGCCGCCGGCAGCCTCGTCGCCACCAATCAAATCTACAACAGCGCGCCCAAGGATGGCACCGTGATCGCGCTCGTCCAGCGCGGCATGCTGCTTGCCAAACTGACCAACCCGAGCGGGGTGCGCTTCGAGCTCGAGAAGCTCAACTGGCTGGGAAATCTCAACAGCGAAACCGGCCTGGTGCTCGCCTGGCACACGGCGCCGCATCGTCGCGCCGAGGACCTGTTCGAGCAAGAGCTGATCGTCGGCGGACAGACCGGCGTCGATCCGGAGATCACGCCGCGGCTCTACAACGCGCTCATCGGCACCAAATTCAAGATCGTGACCGGATACAATGGCACAGCCGAGATCGCGCTCGCGATCGAGCGCGGCGAGGTTCAGGGCATCGGCGACTGGTCATGGGCGAGCTTCAAGAAGCAGCGCCCGGACTGGCTGCGCGACAAGAAAGTCACCCTGCTGATGCAAGGCGCGTTGCAGCGCGATCCCGATCTGCCGGACTTGCCGTCCGCGCTCGATTTCGTCAAATCCGACGCGGATCGCAAGGTGATGGAATTGTTCTTCACGCAGAAGACCATCGCGCGGCCGGTGATTGCGCCGCCGGGTCTTCCGGCGGAGCGGCTCCAGGTGCTGCGCGCCGCGTTCGCGGCACTCGCGGCGGATGCGCCATTCTTGGCCGACGCAGAAAAATCCGGTCTGGACGTCGCGCCGATTGCAGGCGATGCCGTCGACAAGGTGGTTACGCTGATCACCGCCACGCCGGCCGAGCTGGCCGATCGCTTCGCAAAGATTTTCGCCTCACCGGCCCAGGCGCGGTGAAGGACAGCCATCGGGAGAAGCCATAAATGAATCCCATCGTCGCTGCGCTCGTCGCGGTTGCCCTTACCACGGCAGGGCTTGCGTCGGCCGCCTTCGGCCAGAACGCCGACACCGTCCTGCTCAACGGCAAGATCGTGACCCTCGACCCGGCCTCGCCGGCTGCCGAGGCCCTCGCCGTGCGCGGCGGCAAGATCGTCGCGGTCGGCAGCTCGGCCGATATCCGGGCACTGGCAGGACCGGACACACGTACGATCGATCTCGAGGGCCGCACCGTCGTTCCCGGCCTGATCGACTCGCATATGCATGCGATCCGCGCTGCGCTGTTCTACGCCACCGAGGTCAATTGGATCGGCACGAACTCGATCCCCGAAGCGATGGCGCGCATCAAGGCTGCGGCGCAACGAGCAAAGCCCGGCCAATGGATCATCGTCGCCGGGGGCTGGACCGAGCAGCAGTTCCGGGAAAAACGGCGGCCGACCCAGCCCGAATTCATCGCGGCCGCGCCCGACAACCCGGTCTATGTGCAGCTGTTCTACAGCGCGGCCCTGCTCACGCCCGCCGCCTACAAGGCGCTCAACATCGCCAGCGATGCGGACGTGCCGCCGAGCGGCAAGATCGAGCGCGCCGCCGACGGCACGCCGACCGGCTGGATCCTC
>DASSJW010000292.1:0-11437 GCA_035690995.1 Xanthobacteraceae bacterium | reverse complement strand
GGCAGCGCCAAACAATCCGGTCTTCATCCGCTCCATTTGGGGCTACTGGCGCGGCACCTTTCCGCTGGTGTCATGCGCCAACACCGAGGCGCTCAAGCGTGCCGGCATTACCCGCGACACCGCATCGCCGGTCGACACCGTAAAAATTGAGAAGGACGCCAATGGCGATCCCACCGGGGTGCTCGTCGAGCGGGAGATGGCGCCGGTTGCCGAACTGATCTGGTTTCGCCAGGCAGCGGCATTCACGCCGGCGGATCGGTTGCGGGCTTTGCCGCAATCGGCGCGCGCCTATCATGCCTTCGGGACCACGAGCGTGTTCGAGGGGCACGGCGCCGCGACCGAGTTGCTGCGTACATACAAGCAAGCCGAGCGGGGAGGGACGCTGACGATGCGCACCGCGCTCGCCTTCAGTCCCAATTGGCAGGCAGCGGGCGGCGCACCTCTCGGCCCCTTCGTAGAGGCATGGGCTGGCTGGCTGGGCGAGCCCGGTTTCGGCAACGACTGGCTCAAGATGAGCGGGCTTTACGTTCACGTCGGGCGCGAAGCCGCTGATGATGTGCGTGCGCGCGCGGCACCCTACACGGGCTGGGCTGGGTTCAATTCAAACCACGGCCTGCCGCGCGACCAAGCCAAGGAACTTCTGCTGCAATGCGCGGCGAACGACATCCGCGCAGTCATGATCGGATCCAGCAATCTCGATCTCTACGATGAGGTCGACCGCGAAATTCCGCTCAAAGGGCGGCGCTGGGTGATCAGTCACATCAGTACGATCTCGCCGCGCGACATCGAGCGCATCGTGCGCATGGGCCTGGTGCTGACCACACACACCAACAACTACCTCTACAAAGGATTGCACGCGCAAGCGCAGCGGCTGCCGCCGGAGCGACATGGTGAAATCGTGCCGTTGCGCTCGCTGCTCGACGCTGGCGTGAAAGTTTCGCTGGCCACCGATAACGTGCCGGTCTCGCCGTTCCTGCCGATTTGGCAAACGGTCGCGCGCACGAGCTATCAATCCAAGGAGCGCGTCGCGCCCGCCGAGGCGCTCAGCCGGGCCGACGCGCTGCGCTGTGCCACAGCCAACGGCGCCTATCTCACGTTCGACGAACACAAAAAGGGGTCGCTCGAGACCGGCAAGCTTGCCGATCTTGCGGTCTTGAGCGCCGATCCGCTTACGACCGAGGAAAGCAGCATCGCCGATATCCGCTCGCTGATGACCATGGTGGGCGGACGAATTGTGCATGAAACACCGAACTGGCTCGGTTGATCACGCCGCGCGGGAGGAGAAACAACAATGGCCACGATGCTCAAGGAAGTCGATGCGGTCTGTATCGGTGTCGGGTTCACCGGCAGCATTCTTGCCCGCGAACTGACCAAGGCCGGGCTCCACGTCGTGGGGCTCGAGCGCGGCGCCAACCGTTCGGCCCGCGAGGATTTCACGCTCCCCTCCGTGCGCGACGATCTCAAATACGCGATCCGCCAGGAGCTGTTCCAGGACACGCAGTTGGAGACGGTGACGCTGCGCCACTCGCCGTCCGAAACCGCGCTGCCGCTGCGGCGGCTCGGCTCGTTCCTGCCCGGCACCGGCGTCGGCGGGGCGGGCGCGCACTGGAACGGCGTCACCTGGCGCCTGCTGCCATCCGATCACAATCTGCGAAGCCATCTCCAGAATCGCTACGGCCGCGACGCGGTGCCGGCCGAGATGACCATCGAGGACTATCCCGTCTCCTATGACGAGCTTGAACCCTATTACGATCGGTTCGAGAAATTGTGCGGCATTTCCGGCAAGGCCGGCAACCTGCGCGGCCAGATCATTGCCGGCGGCAACGTCTTCGAAGGACCGCGCCAGAATGAGTATCCAAACCGGCCGCTGGTCCAGACCATGGCAGGCTCGCTCATGGAGCAGGCGGCGAAGGATCTGGGCTATCACCCGTTTCCGGCACCCTCTGCGAACATGAGCAGCGTCTACACCAATCCGGAAGGCGTTACCCTCGGCGCGTGCGAATATTGCGGGCATTGCGAGCGCTTCGGCTGCGAGGCCAATGCCAAGGCTTCGCCGCAGGCTTGCATCTTGCCGGTATTGCTGCCGGACCCGAAATTCGAGCTGCGCACCTACGCCTATGTGAAGGAGCTCGTCTACGACAAGCAGGCGAAGAAGGTGAAGGCCGTGCGCTATGTCGACACTCGAAGCGGCGAGGAATTCGAGCAGCCCGCGGGCATCGTCATCATGGGCGCGTATGTCTTCAATAACGTGCTGCTGATGCTTACGGCCGGCATCGGCGAGCCCTACGACCACACGACCGGCAAGGGCGCCGTCGGCAGGAACTATTGCTATCAGGTCAGCGGCAACGGCGTGACGGTGTTCTTCGAGAGCAAGGAGATCAACCCGTTCATGGCGTCAGGCGCGCATGGCACCAATATCGACGACTTCAACGGCGACAATTTCGACCACGCGGGCCTTGGATTTTTCGGCGGGGCGTGGATTTCGGCCGGCACCAGCAACGGTCGGCCGATCCTGACGCGGCCGGTGCCGCCCGGCACGCCGCGCTGGGGTCGCGATTGGAAACGGGCCACCGCGAAATGGTACAACCATGCATTCGGCATCGGCGCCTCCGGCTGCAATTATGCGCACCGTGAGAATTTCCTCGATCTCGATCCGACCTACAAAGACGCGCTCGGTCGGCCGCTCATTCGCATGAGCTACAATTTCCGCAACAACGACTACAAGATGGCGCAGTATCTCGGCGGCGTGCTCGATCGGATCGCCACCGCGATGAAGCCGACGATCAAGGGCAACGTCAACGTTCGGCGCGGCAACTACAACGTCGTGCCGTATCAATCGACGCACAATACCGGCGGCACCATGATGGGGGCCGATCCAAAGACCAGCGCGGTCAACCGCTATTGCCAAGCCTGGGACGCCGACAACCTGTTCGTCATGGGCGCGTCACTGTTTCCGCAAAACGCGTCCTACAATCCGACCGGTCTCGTCGGCGCGCTCGCTTATTGGTCGGCGAACGCGATCATCACCAAATATCTCAAAGGCCCCGGTCCGCTGGTCCCGGTGTGAGAGCGCTGGCTACGGAGCTTCGCCCGCGAGCGTCGCCGCTCTTGCCTGAGCGCGCTCCGTCACAACGGATGTGCGAGCGACGCGATGCAGCGATCATCGCCCAGCACATGCGTCGGATCCCCCTCCCTTCCAACCGGAAATCGGTCTAGTCTTATTCCAAACAACCAATGAATCAGCCGCGCGGCATCCCACTCAGCGCGGCAAACTGGGGGAGAATCTCCGTGTCCGACCACAATACTTCCGACCGCGGCACATCCGAAACGACGACCTCAGACCGCGAGCGCGTTGACGACGCCACTCCGATCGGGCGTCGCAATTTCCTGCTGGGAGCGGGAACGGCCGTCGCGGCCGGCTTGGCGCCAACCGCGGCCGCGCAAGCGCAGCCCCAAGCCGGCAGCGCTGCCGCCACGGCGGCAGCGAACCCGAATGACGATGCACTGCTCACGCTGACGCCGAACGAGGCTGCCTTCTTCTCGGCGGTCGCCGATACGATGATTCCGGCGGACGCGCTCACGCCCTCCGGCAGCGCCTGCGGCGTGACCATTTTCGTCGACCGGCAACTCGCCGGCGCCTGGGGTGGCGGCGCACGGATGTACCGCGCGGGCCCTTTCCGGAAGGGCAAACCGGGGCAGGGCTATCAACTGCCGCTGACACCGCGCGAGTTTTTCGCCGCCGGGGTCATCGCCACCAACGAGTGGTCGCGCAAAACCTACGGCAAGGACTTCGACCGCCTGGCGCCGAACGAGCGCGAGACGGCGCTCAAAGAGCTCGAGAGCGGCAAGGCCGCGCTCGGCGAGTTCGACGGCAAGCAATTCTTCGAGGCGCTGCTGAAAATCACGATGGAGGGCTTCTTCGCCGATCCGATCTATGGCGGCAACCGCGACAAGGCCGGCTGGAGGATGGTCGGCTATCCGGGCCTGCCGGCGGTCTATTCCACCCTGATCGATGAATATCGCAATAAACGTTATCGGGTGGACCCGCAGTCCATCGCAGACTTTTCGTGAGGGGAGGCGGGCATGGCAACGCGTTTGAAGGAAGTCGATGCGGTCATGGTCGGCATGGGCTGGACCGGCAGCATCATGGCTCGCGAGCTGACCAAGGCGGGATTGACGGTCGTCGGGCTCGAGCGCGGCGAGGACCTCACGCCCCGCGAACACTTCGCGCTGCCGAACGTCCGCGACGAGCTGAAATATACCCATCGCCTGGAACTGGTCCAGGATCCGGCGCTGGAGACGCTCACGTTCCGCCACCGTCCGTCGGACCATGCGTTGCCCATGCGCCGCATGGGTTCATTCCTGCCCGGCAACAGCGTCGGTGGAGCGGCTAATCATTGGGGCGGACTGCATTGGCGCTATCTGCCGAGCGACCATCTCTGCCGCAGCCACATCGTCGAGCGCTATGGCGCCAAGGTCATTCCCGCGGACATGACGATCCAGGACTGGGCGATGACCTATGACGAGCTCGAGCCGTACTACGACAGGTTCGACAAGCTGTGCGGCGTCTCCGGCAAGGCCGGCAATGTGCGTGGCCAGAAGATCGCCGGCGGCAACATCTTCGAAGGGCCGCGGCAGAACGAGTACCCCAACCCGCCGTTGAAGATGACCGAGTCCGCCCTCATGTTCGAGAAGGCGGCGAGCGAGCTCGGCTATCATCCGTTTCCGCAGCCCATCAGCAACGCGAGCCGGCCCTACACCAACATCGAGGGCCTCACGCTCGGTGCTTGCCAATATTGCGGCCACTGCGACAAGAGCGGCTGCGAGGCCAACGCCAAAGCGGGACCCCACGTCTGCATCCTGCCGCTGCTGCGCAGCGACCCCAAATTCACGTTGCGCCCCCGCGCCTGGGTCAGCCGGCTGATATACGACAAGACGGCGCGCAAGGTGACGGGCGTCGTCTACACCGACACCCGCAGCGGTGAGGAATACGAGCAGCCTGCAGGGCTCGTCGTGCTGTCGGCCTACGTGTTCGGCAACATCTCGTTGCTGTTCCACTCCGGCATCGGCGAGCCGTACGATCCGTCAACCGGCAAGGGCGCGGTAGGCAAGAACTATTGCTATCAGCTCTCGCGCATGGGCGTGACGATGTTCTTCGAGAACAAGGAGTTCAACCCATTTATGGGGGCCCCGGGATCGTCGATGGCGCTCGACGATGTCGACGGCGACAATTTCGATCACACCGGGCTCGGTTTTCTTGGCGGTTCTCGTTTTGCCTGCGGCCACGGCGACGGCCGCCCGATCGGCTACCGGCCGGTTCCCCCCGGCACCCCGCGCTGGGGCGCGGCGTGGAAGACGGCGACTGCGAAGTGGTACAGCCACGCCGCCAATATTGCGGTGTCAGGCTCGAACTATGCCAACCGCAACAACTATCTCGACCTCGACCCGACCTATAAGGATCAACTCGGCCGGCCGTTGCTGCGGCTGACCTACAATTTCGTGGAGAACGACTACAAGGTGATGGAATACACGCTGGGTGTCGCCGCCAAGATCGCCCGCGCGATGAACCCAACCATCATGGGCGAGCCGCGCATGCGGCGCGGGGATTACGACATCGTCCCCTACCAATCGACGCATAATACCGGCGGGACGATCATGGGGACCGACCCGAAGACCAGCGTGGTCAACCGCTATCTGCAATCCTGGGACGCCGATAATCTGTTCATCATGGGCGCCTCCACCTTCCCGCAGCAGCCGGCCTACAATCCGACCGGACCGGTGGGCGCGCTCGCCTATTGGTCGGCCGAGGCCATCGTCACCAAGTACCTCAAGAATCCCGGACCGCTGGTGCACGCATGATCAAGGTCAAGGGCAGAACCATGCGTCACTCGCTTCCTGGCATCATGGCCGGCGCTTTTGTTCTCGCGCTGGCGGCAAGTCCCGCGGCCGCCGCCGATCCCGATCATGGCAAGGCCCTGTACCAGACCTGCGCGGCCTGCCACACCGAACGGCCGGACGCGCTCGGCCCGAGCCTCAAAGGCGTCGTCGGGCGCAAGTCGGCGGCGCTCGAGGATTTTCGCTATTCGAACCCGATGAAGCGCGCGAACCTGGTCTGGGATGAAAATAACCTGCGCGAGTACATCAAGGACCCGCAGGCCAAGGTGAAGGGCAACCGCATGCCCTATGGCGGGCTCACCGATGGCAAGGATGTCGACGACATCATCGCTTATCTGAAGATCCTGCAATAGGCTTGGCCGCGTTGACCAGGGGCGGCAAGTTGTTGCGCCGTGTGGCGGCCATTGCCGCAGCCGTGCTGGTCGCCGGCGGCGCGCTTGCGCAAGATTATCCGGGCCGGGCCATCACGCTCGTGGTGCCGTTCGCGGTCGGCAGCGGCATCGATCCAACCGCGCGTATCATCGCGGATGAGTTGAGCAGATCCCTCAAGCAGCCAGTGGTGATCGACTACAAGCCGGGGGCAAATGGCGCGATTGCGGCCGGCGCGGTCGCGCGCGCGACACCCGACGGCTACACCATCTTCATGACCACGGTGAGCACGCATTCGGCAAATCCAAATCTGCTGAAAAGCATTCCCTACGACCCGATACGGGATTTCGCCCCGCTGTCGCGGGTGGGAAATCTCCCGTTCATGCTCGTCGTGGACCCAAAGATGGCCGCAACGTCGGTGCCGGAATTCGTTGCCTACGTGAAGGCCAATCCAGGCAGGCTGAGCTATGCCAGCACGAATGCAATCGGTCTGCTCGCGGGCGCGACCCTCAAGCGGATGGCCGACCTCGACCTGGTGCACGTGCCGTACCGAAGTTCCCCGCAAGCCCTCAACGACGTGATGACCGGACGCGTGGCGATGATGTTCGTCGACTTCGCGCTCGGATGGCCGCAGGCGAAGGCGGGGAATGTGCGCGCCCTCGCGGTGACCACCAAGGAGCGCAGCGCGCTTATGCCCGACGTCCCATCCATGACCGAGGCCGGGCTTCCCGCGTTCGACCTCATTCCATGGAACGCCATTTTCGCCCCGGCAAACACCCCCAAGCCGATCGTGCAGCGCCTCAACGGAGAGCTGCGACGGATTATTACCGATCCACAGGTCAAGGAGCGGTTGGCGGGCCTCGGCTTTGACGCCTTTGCGAGCACGCCGGAGGAACTGGATGCCTTCGTGCGTGAGGATCTCGCCAAATGGACAAAGTGGGTCAGGGAGGCGGGCATCGAGCCGGAATAGGGGGGACTGGGTCCGGTGGAAATAGCGCAGGGGATCGTGTAGACACGCCCGCGACTTCCTATATGACGCCCGGGGGTGGGGGAACCTAGGGGTTCCGGGGCGCAGCCTTCAACGTGATGGACCTATGCAGACTGTCATTATCGTGATTCATCTCATGGTGGTCACCGCCATGATCGGCGTCGTGCTGTTGCAGAAATCGGAAGGGGGCGGGCTCGGCATCGGCTCCACCGGCGGGTTTCTGTCGAGCCGGGGCACTTCGAACGTGCTCACCCGCACCACCGCGATCCTCGCCGCCACGTTTTTCGCCACCAGCCTGGTGCTGTCGATCCTGGCGGGTTTGGACCGCAAGCCGCGGTCGATCATCCAGAACACCGGCACACCCGCGCAGCAGATACCCGGTACACCGCTCGGGCAGGGCGGCGGCGGCGTGCTCGATACGCTCCGCCAACAGGAGCAGCCGCCAGCGGCGCCGTCGGGTCCACAAGTACCGCGGTCGCAATGAGGGCAGCCATCGGGGCCGGGTAACCGGCCCCTTCACTTTGGGAGCCATGCGGACGGCGAATAGTAAACTAAGAGCTCACATCAAGATGTCGGCCCAAGCCGCTCGGGCCTCATTAGGATTTCACGATATGCGCGCTGTGCATGGGTTTCGTCGCGAAAGCCGATTTAGGCTCTCGTCGAATCGGCGCTCGGCCGCTAAAGGTTAAGTCCCATGGCGCGGTACATCTTCATCACCGGCGGCGTGGTTTCTTCCCTCGGCAAGGGTCTGGCATCGGCGGCGCTCGGGGCGCTGCTGCAGGCGCGCGGATACAAGGTGCGCCTGCGCAAGCTCGATCCCTATCTCAACGTCGACCCCGGGACCATGTCGCCGTACCAGCATGGCGAGGTCTTCGTCACGGACGACGGGGCCGAGACCGACCTCGACCTTGGCCATTATGAGCGCTTCACGGGCCGCCCGGCGACCCGCCAGGACAACATCACCACCGGTCGCATCTATCAGGAAATTCTCGCCAAGGAACGCCGGGGCGATTATCTCGGCGCCACCATTCAGGTGGTCCCCCACGTCACCAACGCGATCAAGGATTTCATCCGGGAGGGCAACGACGGCTACGATTTCGTCCTGTGCGAGATCGGCGGCACTGTCGGCGACATCGAGGGCCTGCCGTTCTTCGAGGCGATCCGCCAGCTTGGTAACGATCTGCCGCGCCACCACGCTATTTACATCCACCTGACGCTGCTGCCCTTCATCACCGGTGCAGGCGAACTCAAGACCAAACCGACCCAGCATTCGGTCAAGGAACTGCGCTCGATCGGCATCCAGCCCGATATCCTGCTGTGCCGCTCCGATCGACCGATCCCGGAGAGCGAGCGCGCCAAGCTTGCGCTGTTCTGCAATGTGCGTCCAAGCGCCGTGATCGAGGCGCGGGATGTCGACAACATCTATGCCGTGCCCGAGGCCTATCACCGAGCCGGGCTTGACCGCGAAGTGCTCGCGGCCTTCGAAATCGAGCCGAAGAGCGAGCCCGATCTCGACCGCTGGCGCCTCATCAACGAGCGCATCCGCAATCCCGAAGGTGACGTGACGATTGCCATCGTCGGCAAGTATACCGGCCTCAAGGACGCCTATAAGTCGCTGATCGAGGCGCTGTCCCACGGCGGCATCGCCAACAAGGTGCGCGTCAATCTCGATTGGATCGAATCCGAAGTGTTCGAGCGCGAGGATCCGACGCCTTTCCTCGAGCATGTGAACGGCATCCTGGTGCCGGGCGGCTTCGGCCAGCGTGGGACGGAAGGAAAGATCAAAGCCGCGCAGTTCGCACGCGAGCGCCAGGTGCCCTATTTCGGGATTTGCTTCGGGATGCAGATGGCCGTCATCGAAGCGGCACGCAACCTCTGCGGCATCGACGAAGCGAACTCGACCGAGTTCGGCGCGACCCCCGAACCGGTGGTCGGGCTAATGACGGAATGGATGAAGGGCAACGAGCTCCACAAGCGCGGAATAGGCAGCGACCTCGGCGGCACCATGCGGCTCGGCGCTTATCCGGCGCTGCTCCAGCGCGGCAGCCGGGTGTCGCAAATCTATCATGGTGCAACCGAGATTTCCGAGCGCCACCGTCACCGCTACGAGGTGAATACCGCCTACAAAGGTCGCCTCGAGCAGCACGGGATGCGCTTTTCCGGCATGTCACCCGATGGGCTATTGCCGGAGATGATCGAATATGAGGATCATCCCTGGTTCATTGGGGTCCAATTCCATCCCGAGCTCAAGTCGCGGCCGTTCGAGCCGCACCCGCTTTTTTCGTCCTTCATTGGTGCAGCGGTCGACCAGAGCCGGCTGGTGTAACGCCGGGTCGGCGGAGGCAATGCGCTAACGTCCTGGCCGGTTTACGACATGCAGGCAGTTGGCGCGATCCGCATTGGGCGACAAGCCAAATTCGAGCAACTTCCAGAGGGCGCGCGGTAATTTGCGGAGGCGCGCCGCTTCCGAAATAACCTTTGGATCGACAGGCAACGCGCGGGAACGGCACGGCCTTTTCCGCTGTGGCGCCTGAGTAGCGGCCCGCTAGCGATGCCCATCGATCCATTGTTACGGAACTATAGGGGAAGCAGGTTAATGCGAAGTGTGCTGGGGATCACAGAGTTGTCGATTGTCTACGACCAGCCCTGGCGCACCGTTACGCTTTGTTAACCGATCGGCAGCGCCGGGGTGAATGCACCAACCAGGTCGCCGAAACCAAGTCGCCGAGCCGTTCGGTTTTTTGATAGGACTCGTTTGGGGCATGCCCCGTTGCGCCGCGTGCCCCGGCGATAGAAGTCCGGGGATTCGGGATGATGCAGGCCAACGCAAAACCCTTTCTGCGTCCCCGAGTGAATCTGAATTGAGCTTCGCGATGACGCTGCCGGTGCAATCAAACAAATAGGCCGGGAAATCAAGGAACAACCATGATCTATGAGCTGAGGATTTATCATTGCGTGGCCGGAAGGCTGCCGGCGCTGCTCAAGCGATTTGAAACCACAACCCTTGAGCTTTGGCAGCGACACGGCATCCGACAAGCGGGGTTCTGGACCGTCCTGGTAGGAGACGGCGGCAATCAGGATCTGCACTATCTCCTGGCCTGGGAATCCCTCGCCGAGCGTGAGACCAAATGGAACAAATTCGCCAGTGACCCGGAATGGCTGACCAAGCGCGCCGAAAGCGAGCGCGATGGACCGATTGTGGCCTCGATCAGAAACATGTTCCTGCAGCCGACGGCGTTCTCGGCGGTGAAGTGAAAGCGCACCGATGCCGCGCGGTCTCGATCATATTGTCCACGCGGTGCGCGATCTCGAGGAGGCGGCCGAACTCTATCGTCGGCTGGGCTTCACTGTCGGTGAGCGCAACCGCCATTCGTGGGGTACCCACAATCGCCTCGTCCAGTTTCCCGGAGTCTTTATCGAACTGCTCACCGTGGCGGAGCCGGCGAAACTTGGCGCCGACGGATTCTCAAACCTGTTCGGCCGGTTCAACCAGTCGTTCTTGTCGAACCAGGAAGGGCTGTCGCTGCTGCTGCTGGAGAGCGACGATGCCGCGGCGGATGCCGCTTTGTTCCAGTCGTCGGGCATTGCCGCGTCCGAGGTGATGACGTTCGAGCGGGAGGGTAACCGGCCTGACGGCGCGCCGGTCAAGGTCGCCTTCTCGCTGGCATTCGCCCGCGACGCCGGAGCCCCCGGCGTCGGCTTTGCCGTCTGCCAACACCACTTGCCGGAGAACTTCTGGAATCCGGTATTTCAGCAGCATCCTAATACAGCGAGCGGGATTGCGAGCGTCGTCCTGGTCGCGGAGAATCCGAGCGACCATCATATTTTCCTCTCCGCGTTCACCGGCGTGCGCGATTTGCACGCGACTTCGAGCGGAGTCAGCGCTTCGACCCCACGCGGAGAGATCAAGCTGATGGATCCGGCGGCCTTTCGGAGCCATTTCGGGACCGAGCCCCCCGATATTTCGCAAGGCGCACGGCTCGCTGCGTTGCAGTTTCGCGTGCGCGACCGCGCTGCGCTGGAGGCGGCGTTGAACAAGGGCGGAGTGGCCGCTTCATCGCGTATGGGTTCAACCGTTGTCGCGCCCCAAATCGCGATGGGCGCGACGCTCGTGTTCCAGTAACGATCTCCATGCAAGCGCCCGCCCAAAGCGGTCCGCTCAGCGCCTTGCGGGGGGCGCTGGTC
>DASSJW010000291.1:0-18246 GCA_035690995.1 Xanthobacteraceae bacterium | reverse complement strand
ACGGCGCCCAGCCTGACCCCGGTCTACGCGAATCGGCGCCGGCGAGCGCCGCCGTCGTCGCTGGCCCGGAGCCGGCTTCGTTCGCGTTGGAACCCTGCATCGGACCCGCCTCCGGAAAAACGATCGGGCTTATCGCGGGCTCAATGAGAAGGCGCCCCGCAACGGCTGCATCTGGGCGTCGGCGGCAATGTAGAGAAAGCCTCCGGCCAAACCGAAATTCTTGAGGAAGGGCCAGAAATTCTGATTCCAATCATCCCCATTGAACGGGAAGCTCCAGAAATTGTGGAACAGAACCGCGGTGGCGATCACGTAAAATATGAACAGCAGGGCCGCCTGGCGGCGGTAGAAGCCGGTCAGGATGCAGATCGGGCCGAAGACTTCAAGCAGGCCGCCGAGCACCAGCAACAGCGCCGCGAGCGAGGGCGGCAGTGGAATCCAGCCATGCGCCGCCTGGGTCATCGCCGCTTGGTAGTCGAAGATCTTATTGAGGGCGCTGAACGGAAAGATGACGACCAGACAAAGCCGGGCGATGAAAGCAAGAAATTGGTCCTGGGTCATGGCTCGTTCCGTTGCAGGGAAATTGACTTCGAAGTGAAACCGCGGGGAGGCCTAGGGCGGGGTCGTTCCTATTCTTCGATCAGTCGTAGAGCGTGACCGTTGGGATCACGGACCATCACTGCCTTCTTGAAGCCGAGTTGCGCCTGCGCCTCTTGCGGAACGGCCACCACGTCAGGCGTGATGAATTGAGCACCCGTCTTGCGTAACAGGTCGGCGACCGCCCGGATGTCCCTCGTGACCAGCGTCGTCTGCCAGTGCCAGAGATCATTGGCCCTGGTGCCGCGGGGCATCGGCCGGCCGCCGGGCGGTGTCTTATACTCCAGGAACTCGACGTGGGGCGGTGCCGAAGCCGGCATCATGGCCGTCACCAGGCAGGTGTCGTTGAACAAGCCGTCCAGCACTTCCTGGGTCGGTCCGCTATTGAGCGTAACTCCGCCGACCTCGAATCCGAGCAGGTCGCGGTAGAAGGCCACGCCCTTCTCGGTACTGTCCACGGTCATCGCGGTGTGGTCGATGCCGCGAAACAGGCGGTTGGTCGGCGTCTGCCATGATGCGTCGCCCTTGCCGCGCGGAAAGTAAATCAGCTCGAGATCATGACCTTCGGGGTCGCGGAACTTGATCGCCTTGATTCCCGCGGCCCCGGGATTGGACTGCGGGATCGTGATCGGGTGCGCTGAAACCTGTCGGACATTGTTGTCCTGCAGGACCTTGTAGGCGGCGTCCATGTCGTCGACGACGATGGCCATGTGCTGAAACCAGGCGTCGTTGCTGTAGGAGGGGACCGGAATCGGGCGTCCCGTGGGGGGTGAGATGTACTGGGTAAGTTCGACGATCTGCTCGCCCAGTTTCAAATGGATGATCCGCATATTGGCGTTGAACACGCCTTGCATCTTGTCGTATTCGCCGCCCACGACACGAAAATCCGAAATCTTCTCGAACTGCAGGACCTTCGTGAAGAAGTCCGCCTGGCGCCCGACATCGGCGACCGTGAACCCGATCATCTTTACGCGCTGCACATCGCCGGACAGCCGATCCCGCGCGTGACCGTGGCTCGGTAGTGCCAGCAGCAGCGCAAGCATGCCGAAGGCCAGCCGGCGCCGGATCCGGTCCGTGTGCCGGCCAAACGCCGCACCCGGCACTGCACTCGCCGAACTTGCCGTCATGTCGCAACTTGCGCCTTCGCCCCCTGCCGACACTATGCGCCTGTGCATGGAGCACGCTCCTCGAACAGTTGGCATTCTGCCGCCGGGTGTCGTTCTGGCGCCTGGCGCTCTCCGCATCGCGTGCAACCGGACCCTGAGAGCCCGCGTCCTGCCTTGCGACGTTGCGGTCCTTTATAAGGTCAAAAGGCGAGGGAGCGAAATGCGTCGAGGGCGGGCCGCAGTGACATCTCCCGTTCGGTCGCACAGCCGCGCGCTCAGCGGCCGCGCATTCTAGACCGGCTGGGACGCATCATCGCTGGGGCTGCTGCCCAGGCCCTTGATCTCGGAAAACGAGATCTTGAGTATCCGCTCGAACTTGCCGTTGCAGATCTGGACCGACCACGATTTCCACCCCTCGCCCATGAGGGTTGGCTTGGTCTCCATGAGCTCGCGGGCGAAGGTTGCAGCATATTCCTCGGCTGCCTTCATGTTCGGCAAGGTGACGCCCTTCTTGTCGTAGACGGTCTCATCGTCCACGAGATCGAAGTAATAGCGCGGCATGCAGCAGCCCCTCGAACGTGCTTAACGCCGACAACCAAACGGCGGATAGCGCAAGACCGATAGCAGGCGGCCATGGCAGCCGCAACGTCCTCGGGAACGGGGGTTTACCGAACCCGGTGTGGCGTTGACGCGCCATCCACGGGCTCGAGCGAACGCCCCCGGTCGCGCCTCGGCTGCACCGGGGCCCAGCGGGAACTCGGCCCCGCCCTCGGCGTTAGGGAATGCCGGCCCGCGCGGGTCACCGTGCGCGGCGAGTGGCTCACCGTTTCCGAGGCAGCGGCGATCTCCCGATGAATGCCACCACCCATGTTTTGCCGCGTGCCGCCACCGGCGTCGCCGGGCTGGACGAAGTGTTTGACGGAGGGCTTGCCCGGGACCGGCTCCACCTGCTCGAGGGAAGCCCCGGCACCGGCAAGACCACGATCGCTTTGCAATTCCTTCTGGCCGGCGCCCAGGCCGGCGAGGTCGGCATTTATGTCAGCCTTGCGGAAACCGAAAACGAGTTGCGGGACGGCGCCAAATCACACGGCTGGGCGATTGGCGACAACCTGGTGATCTGCGAACTGGTTCCGCCGGAAAGCGTGCTGGACCCGGACCACCACCAGAGCCTGCTCTATTCGTCGGACCTCGAGCTCGGCGAAACCGTGCAGCGAATTTTCGATGCCATCGAGCGGCTCAAGCCCATGCGGGTGGTGATCGACAGCCTCTCGGAGATTCGTCTGCTCGCGCAGAGCTCGTTGCGCTATCGTCGTCAAATCCTCGCGCTCAAGCATTATTTCGCGCGGCACAAGTCCACCGTCATCCTGCTCGACGACCTGACGACCGAGACCACCGACCGCGCGGTCCATAGCATCGCGCACAGCGTCATTCATCTAGATCAGCTCGCACCCATCTATGGCGGCGAGCGACGCCGGGTGCGGGTCGTCAAGTGCCGGGGCCAGACATTCCGCGGCGGCTATCACGACTTCATCATAGGCAAAGGCGGGGTGCGGGTCTTCCCGCGCCTGGTGGCGGCCGAGCATCGATCGGGATTTGCCGGCAAAGTTGTCCAAAGCGGCATTGCCGAGCTCGATCTCCTGCTGGGCGGCGGGATCGCGGCAGGATCGAGTACGCTCATTCTCGGTCCGGCCGGCACCGGCAAATCCCTGCTTGTCCTGCAGTACATCACGGCCGCGGTCGCGCGGGGCGAACGGGCGGCATTGTTCGTGTTCGACGAGGAGCTGGGCCTTCTCATCGCGCGCGCAAAGGCCTTGGGCATCGACATCGAGGCCATGCGCGACGCCAACAAGCTGTTCATCGAACAGATGGATGCCGCCGAGCTTTCGCCTGGCGAGTTCGTCCATCGCGTGCGCGCCTGCGTCGATCGGGAAAACATCCGCACCGTGGCCATCGACAGCCTCAATGGCTACCAGGCCGCGATGCCGGAGGAGCAGTTCCTGATCCTGCATCTGCACGAATTGCTGCAGTACTTGAACCGCAAGGGGGCAGCGACCTTCCTCACCGTCGCGCAGCACGGGATGATCGGGGACATGAAACAGACCATCGACGTCACCTATGTCGCCGACACCGTGATCATGCTGCGTTACTTCGAAGCTCTGGGGCGCGTTCGGCGGGCGATGTCGGTGGTCAAGAAGCGTACCGGTGCCCACGAGGACACCATTCGCGAATTCCGCATCAACAACCAGGGTATCGCGCTCGGCCAGCCGCTGGAGGATTTCCAGGGCGTGCTGCGCGGCGTGCCAACCTATGTGGGATCGCGTGGGCCGCTGATGGGGGAACGCCCTTGAAAGAGGCAGGGCCTTCTCACGCCGAGCGGGCGCTTATTCTCGCGCCGCGCGGCCGCGACGCCGTCGTTGCCAAGGGCATCCTGCGGGACGCGAGAATTCATTCCGACATCTGCCTCGATCTCGCGGAGCTGATGCAGGAGATCAGGCGGGGCGCCGACGTTGCCATCCTGACCGAGGAAGCGACCCGCAGCTCCGATGTGAGAGCAGTGATGGAGTGGGTGGCGGCACAGCCCCCTTGGTCGGACTTTCCGTTCATTTTGCTGACCGAGCATGGCGGCGGCCTCGAACGCAATCCGGCGGCAGCCCGGCTGACGGAGACGCTCGGAAACGTCACCTTCCTCGAGCGGCCTTTTCATCCCACGACGCTTGTGAGCGTCGTGCAGACCAATTTGCGCGGCCGGCAGAGACAATATGAATGCCGCCGGCTCAACGAGGAGCTGGAATTTCACGTCCAGGAGCGCACCGCAGAGCTGGCGGCGGCCAACCGCCAGCTGCTCGCCCAGATCGAGGAGCGCGAGCGCGTGGAATCCACCTTGCGGCAGATGCAGCGGCTCGAAGCCGTCGGCCAGCTCACCTCCGGGGTTGCCCATGACTTCAACAACCTCCTGACCGTGGTGCTCGGCAATATCGGCTTTCTGGAAAAAGGACTCGCCGCGGCGGGTGTCGACGGCCGGCTCGCGCAGCGCCTCGGCTATATGCGCGCGGCCGCCGAACGCGGCGCAAAGCTGACCGATCAACTGCTGTCGTTTTCTCGCCGCCAGCGTCTCGAGCCGAAATCGCTCGACCTCAACGAGACCGTCGCAGGCATGCACGACCTGTTGCAGAGCACGATGGGCGGCAGCATCCGCATTGAGACCAAGCTCCACCGCGGTCTGTGGTCCGCCCTGGTCGACCCTACTCAGCTCGAGCTCGCCGTGCTCAATCTCGCGATCAATGCGCGCGACGCGATGCAGGTCGGTGGCCGCCTGGCGGTCCACACCGAGAATGTCAGGCTAGGACCGGCGCTGTATCCCGAGGATCCGCCAGCCGGGGACTACGTCGCGATCTGCGTGTCCGACACGGGCACAGGCATGACCGAGGAGGTGCGCGCCAAGGTGTTCGAACCGTTTTTCACCACCAAGGAGATTGGCAAGGGCTCGGGCCTGGGTCTGAGCCAAGTGCTCGGCTTCGCCAAACAGTCCGGTGGCGGGGTCCGGATCGAGTCAACCGTGGGGGAGGGGACCGCGGTACACATCTATCTTCCGCGCACGAAGGCGAAAGCCGCGGGGGAATCGCGGTCGACGGCGGCAACCGCGGCAGCCAAGGGCGCCAGGGATGCCTATATCCTGCTGGTTGACGACGACCATGCGGTGCGTGAAGTCACCTCCACGATGTTGCGCGACCTCGGCTATAGCGTGGTCGAAGCCGGAAGCGGCGGCGCCGCGCTCGACATCCTCGCGCGCGAGCCCGCGATCGATCTGCTCATCATCGATTTTGCCATGCCCGGAATGAGCGGCGCGGAGGTTGCCCGGCAGGCGCGGGCCAAGCGTCCCGCCTTGCCGATATTGTTCATTACCGGCTTCGCCGACCGCGCCGCATTGGCCGGCGTCAGCGAGACGCACATTATCGGGAAGCCTTTCGTCAACGACGAGCTAGCCACCAAGCTGCGTAGCGTCCTGATCGACGAGGCATCCGATAAGATTGTGCGTTTGCGACGATAGGATGCGCCACGCTCGGCGCGGACGGCGCCGAAGCGCCGTCAATCGTCAATCGCCTGGTAGGCCGAGGTCCAAAAGTCGAGATAGACGGCGGGCGCGCTGGGGGAATCCCAGACGCGCTGGGTCATCAGGATCGCGGTCATGTCCTCTTTGGGGTCCGAATACCAGGACGTGCCGTAGCCGCCGTCCCAGCCGTAACGGCCGGGGACCGCCGCCACATCGTCGCGCCTGGTGACGATGGACAGGCCGAAGCCCCAACCGCGGTTGTCCCAGAACCCGGGAAAGAACTCGGACGCCGCTTTTTGCGCCGGCGTGATGTGGTCGGTGGTCATCAGCTCGACGGATAGCCGCGAGAGGATGCGCTCGCTACCGGCCTTGCCGTTGTTCAGCATCATCCGGCCGAAGGCGAGATAGTCGTCGACCGTGGACACCAGCCCGCCGCCACCGGACTCGAACGCGGGAGGGCGGGTAAAGCGGCCGTCGCGGGCCTCGTCGAACAGCGCGAGCCCGCCGGTCGCGCCATCGGTCCGATAGGATGTTGCCAGCCGGTCGACATCCGCCGCGGGCACGCTGAACGCGGTGTCTTTCATGCCGAGCGGATCGAAGATGCGTTCGCGCAGGAACGCCTCCAGCGTCTGGCCGGTGACGCGCGCGATCAGCACCCCGAGGATGTCGGAGCCGCTGTGATACATCCACCTTTCGCCCGGCTGGTGGACGAGCGGCAGGCTCCCCAAGCGCTTCATCAGCTCGTCCGGCGCATGCGCAGGCAGGTTCGGACCAGGCGCGACGCCTGCTTCCGCCATCGCGGTCTGGATCGGGTAGCGCGGGGGATAGGCCATCACGGCGCCGATCCCGAGCCGAAAGGTCAGGAGATCGCGCAGCGTGATCGCACGCTTGGCCGGCACGGTATCGTCGAGCGCGCTGTCGATGGCGCGCAGCACCTCGCGGTTCGCCAGTTCGGGGAGCCAGCGGTCGACCGGCTCATCGAGCCGCAGCTTGGCCTCCTCGACCAGGATCATGGCGGCGACGGCGGTGACCGGCTTGGTCATCGAAGCGATCCGGAAGATGGTGTCGCGTCGCATCGGATCCTGCCCGCCCGACGCTTTCATGCCGATGGCATCGACGTGCGTCTCGCCGCGCCGGCTGACCAGCGTGACCAGGCCGGGCACCCTGCCGCGCGCGACATGGTCGCCCATGACCTTGTGCATGCGATCGAGCCGCGCCTTGGACAATCCTCCGGTGCTCATGGGTCGCTCTCTCCCTGCAGTATCCTGAGCGTCTGCTCGCTCTGTGGCACTCGCCGGTTGCGGCGTGACCGCGGGCGCCAGCAGCGCCGCAGACGCCGCCGCAGCCGTCAACAGCGCGCGGCGATCGGTCCCGCGCGCGAGCAAATGTCCAGCCGACGTGTTGCGATCCGCGTTCTCGTATGTCGGGCCCATGTCATTGCCTTATGTCATCTGTGCGTTACGTCATTGCGCCTTCACGAACGCGCCGTTGTGGTAGCTGGCGCCGAACTAGACCTCGATCTGCCTGACCTGATCTCCGGCAAACCGGAAGAACTCCGTGTTGCGGAATTCGTCCCCATCATTGGTGATGCATTTATAGAGCACGAACGCTTCGCTCCCTTGCTCGAAGATCTTCTCAAGCAGATGGGTCCGTATGCGCTCGCTGTTCGGCCAGCACCGTTCGAAATAGACCGCCTTGCCGATCGCATCGTCGTACGGGCTGGTGAAGGTGAAATCGTCGGTCAACAGCGCTTCGACCGTTGCCCGATCCTTCGACCTGTAGGCGGCGAACATGCTGCGGATGATCTCCGGCTTGCTGCGGGCGGGCATGTCGATCTCCTCGGTGTCCGTCGGCCGGCTATTTTGGGACGAGCGCGAAGTACGGCCGCGCCTCCTTGATCGCGCGAGCGAAGGACGGGCGATCCATCAAGCGTCGGAGATACGCCGCGGCGTTCGGGTACGCGTCGCCCAGCGGGGTCAACATGTTGGCGTAGAACAGCGCCGGCGCCGCGGCGCAGTCGGCCATGGTGAAGGCGTCGCCCGTGGCCCAGGTCTTGGTCGCCATGTCCTGTTCGATCATGCTGCACGCGGTGTGCAGCAGCGTCCGCGCCGCCTCCACGCCGTATGGATCGTTCTTTCCCGATGGGCGCAGCTTGTCGGTAACGACCTTCTGCATCGGGACGTTGACGTAAAGATCGTAGAAGCGATCCTGCAGGCGCATCTGGCGTGCGAGCTCCGCGTCTGCGGGCACGAGCTGCGTCTTGCCGGGATAGTGCTGCGCCAGATACTCGATGATGATGCTCGATTCCGGCACGGTGCAGTCGTTCGCCTCGTCGCGCAGCACAGGGAATCTGCCGATCGGCCAAATCGCCTTGAAGGCCGCGCTGGATTTCGCGTCCGCAAGGTCGACGATATGCGGCTCGAACGGCGTGTCGTTCTCGTAGAGGGCGACCAGGGCCTTCTGACAGAACGAGGAGAGCGGGTGGAAATAGAGCTTGAGAGACATGTCAGTGGCTCGCTATGGGTGCCGCGCGCCTGACCTGCGCCGCGGGAGGATTTCGAGGGTCGGCGCGGCCGCGTCAGGCGTCCGCGCGCTCGTGCGATAGTGCCTGGTCCAGCTTGTCCAGCAGCCAGCGCGTGCCCTGCTCGCGGCTCGCCGCGTCGTCGTAGCCGTCGAGGAAGACGCCCTGCTCGGTGAAGACGAGCCGCGTGCCGGTGCCTGCCGGCTGGAGCTCGATCGTCGTGAGCGAAACCGATATCCGCTTGTCTCCCAGATGCATGTCGTAGCTGTAGACGATGCGTTGGTTCGGCACGATGTCCTGATAGACGGCGTCGAAGCAATGCGTCGGTTCGCCGGGAGGCCCGCCGGTGCTGCGTTCGCGCCCGCCCACCCGGAAGTCGAACTCGCACTCGCCGCGCTCCCAACCTTCGGGGCCCGCAAACCAGCGCGCCTTCAGCGCCGGATCCGCGAATGCCCGGAAAATCTGCGACGGCGGGGCGTCGTAGCGGCGCTCGATGACGAAGCTGGCGTGATGGGTGTTATGCCCGCGCATGTTGCTCCCCTATGGTTTTCGACCATCTATAGTACTTGCGTTTTGCAACCAGTTGCAGACTATGATAACCGATGCGAATATGCAACCTGTTTTTCGAGGTGACGGATGCGCGAGGACCAGCGGTCGGGCTGCCCGATCAATCTCACGCTCGAGGTAGTCGGCGACAAATGGAGTCTGCTGATCATTCGCGACATGATTTTCGGCAACCGTCGGCATTTCCGGGAACTGCTCACGAAATCGGAAGAGGGCATCGCTTCCAATATCTTGGCCGATCGCCTCAAGACCCTGGTAGAGCAGGGAATCATCACCAAGGCGGACGACCCGAGTCACAAGCAGAAGGCGATCTACAGCCTGTCCGAAAAAGGTATCGAGCTGCTGCCGGTGTTGGCGCAGATGTCGGTCTGGGGCCGCAAATATCTTCCGGTGACCGAGGATCTGAGCATCCGCGCACGACTGCTGGAGGAGGGGGGCCCGAAGCTGTGGAAGGAGTTCATGGCCGAACTGCGGGAGACCCATCTGGGCGCATCGCAAGCGGGCCGGCGGAAATCAGGTCGCATGTCAGTCGCGGCCAAATTGCAGGCGGCGTACGAAGCGGTCGTCGCCAAGCGCAGGACGTCGGCGCCGCGTCGTTGACGCGGCGAGGTCGGTGGCTCGTGACGCGGCCGTCGCAGGCGCGATGGTGACCGAAGTTGCAGGTGCCGCTGATGGAGCTCGAGATCAGGCAAGTCAAACCCGGAGACGTCGCGCTGTTCGACCGGGTTGCGGAGGCGGTCTTCGATGAGCCGGTCGACCCGAGCCGTCTCGCCGCCTATCTGGCGCAGCCCGGCCATCACATGCTTGTGGCGCTGCGCGCGGGCGAGGTGGTTGCCCAGGTGGCCGCGGTGATTCACCGGCATCCGGACAAGGCGACCGAACTCTACATCGACGAGGTCGGCGTGACGCCGGCCTTGCAGCGACAGGGCATCGCCCGCGCGATGCTCGACCAGATGTTCGAGCTCGGCCGAGCGTTGGGATGCGAGGAGGCCTGGGTCGGCACTGAGACCGACAACCGGCCGGCGCGCGGGCTCTACGAATCCCGTGGCGCCGCAGCCGAGCCTTTTGTCCTGTATCTGTTCAAACTGTGAATGCACGTCGGTCCGTGCACCGAACACCCCGCGGCGCGGCGCTGCGAAGGGGCGGGTGATGACGGGATCCCACTGCGCCGCGCTTGCCGTCGGCTTGCGTCTCGCGACCAAGCATCTTCTCCTTGGCTCGGAATCGATTGCGATGAACGATCAGCGTCGCGACGTCGTTGCGTCCACCGGTTTCTGCTCGGCAAGCGCCTTCAGATTGGCGAGCCCGGTCTCGAAGTCCTTGCCGATCATGCTGTCCATGTTGAAGAAGACGCTCATGATTTTCGCGACATAGAGGTGGGGACCGTACATGGCCCAGGTGACGTCCGTCGTTTCACCTCTGGGCTCCAGCGTGAACTCCGCGATGTTGTGCGCCTCGAACGGTTTGAAAAAATCGAGTTTGATTGCCACCCTGGACGGTGCGGGCGCATCGGTGATTTCCATGCGTCCCCGGCCCGCCTTGCCGTCGCTGTCCCACTCATACACGGCGCCTTTGCCGTTGGCGGCGCCGCTGAATGTGCGCTTCATCGCGGGATCCAATTTCTCGTAGGGCGACCAGGCGCCCCACCGGTGGAAATCGGCGATGAGCGGGAAGATCTTGTCCGGCGAAGCCTTGACGCTGGTCGCGCGCTGGACCCGGAAGGTGTCGGGTTTGAAGGCCGCGAAGACAAGAATCCCAGCCAGCGAAACGACCAGCAGAGCCACCACGACAATTGCGACGGTCTTGACCATTGATCTCTCCGTGCGGGTCGCGGGATGAGCCGCGGCGGCGCATAACGCGCGCCCCGGTCGGCGTGTTCCCGGCAAGCGAAGCGTTAGGCGGCTGCCTTTTCGCAGTTGATCATCCACGGGGTGCCGAACCGATCCACCAGCATCCCGAAGCGCTTGGCCCAGAAGGTCTCCTGGATCGGCATCCGCACCGTGCCGCTTTCGGCCAGTGCGTGAAATACGCGTTCCGCTTCGGTGGGATCGTCGATCCCGAGCGTCACGGAGAAACCTTTCATCTCTTCATAGTGCTCGGGCGGAGCGTCGGACCCCATCAGGACCTTGTCACCCAGAACCAGGCGGGCATGCATGATCTTGCTGCGCCATTCGGCCGGCACGTGCTCCGCCGCCGGCGTGCCCTCGTGCGGGATCATCGCCTCGATCTTACCGCCGAGAACCTTCTCGTAGAATTTGAACGCCGGCTCGCATTGGCCTTTGAACGTCAGATAGGGATTCAATTGCATGGTCTACTCCCGATGTTGGCTGGTGATTGGAGGTGCGAGCGGTCGGGCGACGATTGGCACATGCCGATATGAGGTAATAATCCGGTCATCTGTCCGCTTCATGACGAAGCGTCCGTCGGCGCGGCTCTATTTCTTGCGTCCGCGTTTTCTCTCCTTCGCTTGCAGTTCCATGAGGTAAGTGTCGAGCCGATCCAGACTCTCGTCCCAGAACCGGCGATAGCGGTCGAGCCAGTCGTCCACGGGCTTGAGGGCTGTGGGTTCGATCCGGCACGGCCGCCACTGCGCCTCGCGTCCGCGGGTGATGAGGCCGGCGCGCTCCAGCACCTTGAGATGCTTGGAGACGGCAGGAAGGCTCATGTCGAACGGCTCGGCCAGTTCCGTCACCGACGTTTCGCCCGACGCAAGCCGCGCGAGAATGGCGCGCCGCGTCGGATCGGCGAGGGCTGCGAATGTGCTGCTGAGACGGTCCGTCGGCATTGAAAAACCATATGGTTAAATAACCGGGCGGTTAACTAGTCGAGGCGTGGCTCGATGTCAAGCGGGCCCACGGACATGAGCAGTGCCGTGGGCGGATGCCGGCGACGGCCGGGAGCGCAGCCTCGGCAGAAATCATCGGTGCCGCGCGCGCGAGCAGCGTGTAGTCTTTGGAGCCAAATGAAATTCACGCGCCGTCGATTTGTAATTCTTGCCGGAGCCGCGGCCGCCGCGCCGCCGGCGGCGCGCGCGCAAGCTTATCCGGCACGGCCCGTGCGATTGATCGTCGGGTTCCCCGCCGGCGGCGCGGCAGATGTAACCGCGCGCTTGATCAGCCAATGGCTGTCGGAGCGACTTGGCCAGGCGTTCGTCGTCGAGAACCGGCCCGGCGCGGGCACCAATATCGGCACCGAAGCGGTCGTGAAAGCCCCGCCGGACGGCTATACGCTGCTGCTGATCAGCGTGGCCAATACCGTCAATGCCACCCTCTACGAGCGGCTGAATTTCAATTTCATGCGTGACGTGGCGCCGGTTGCGGGGCTGATCCGCGGGCCCTTGGTGATGGTGCTGCATCCGTCGGTTCCGGCCAAGACGCTCCCGGAATTCATCGCCTATGCCAGGGCCCACCTGGGCACCATCAACATGGGATCGGCGGGCAACGGCACGCCGGGCCATATGTCCGGCGAGCTGTTCAAAATGGCGACAGGACTGGATCTGGTGCACGTGCCGTACCGCGGCGGTGCGCCTGCGCTGACCGATCTCGTTGCCGGACAGGTGCAGGTCATGTTCGACAATCTCCCGACGTCGATCGAGCACATCAGAGCGGGAAGGCTGCGGGCTTTGGCGGTGACGACGGCTGTCCGGTCGCCGCTGCTGCCGGAACTGCCGACGGTGAGCGAGTTCGTGCCCGGCTACGAGGTGAGCTCGTGGTTCGCTATTGGCGCGCCACGGACCACGTCACCTGCCATCATCGAGAAACTCAACGCCGAGGTCGGCGCTGCCCTCGCGGACCCCCGACTGCAGGCGCGGATCGCCGAATTGAGCAGCACGCCGCTTCCGCTGTCTCCGCAGGAGCTCGCGACGCTCGTCGCCACTGAAACCGAGAAGTGGGCCAGGGTGATCAAGTTCTCGGGCGCGAAGGCGGAGTAATGGCGGGCGGCGGCATCAGTCGGCATTCGTTGAACCTTCCGAATGCGGCCCTCATAACCATCGTCGTCGATGCTGCGCGCAGCGTCTCCGGTCTCATGTTGGCGCCGCCTGGGGCGCGTGCGTGCTATCTTTTCGCCCATGGCGCCGGGGCCGGAATGAATCACCCGTTCATGGCCGCCGTCGCCGCCGGGCTCGCGAGCCGCGGCATCGCCACCTTGCGCTACCAGTTTCCGTATATGGAGCAGGGCGGCAAGCGGCCCGATCCTCCGAAGCTTGCGCATGCGACGGTTCGCGCCGCGGCAGCGGCGGCCGCGCGGCTCATGCCCGCGCTTCCTCTGATCGCAGGCGGCAAGTCCTTTGGTGGCCGCATGACGTCGCAGGCGCAGGCGGCATCACCGCTGCCCGGCGTCCGAGGCCTCGCCTTTCTCGGCTTCCCGTTGCATCCGGCCAAGCGCCCGTCGGACGAACGCGCGATGCATCTTTTCGACGTGCAGGTTCCAATGCTGTTCCTGCAAGGAACGCGCGACCAGCTCGCCGACGTGGAGCTCATAACCTCGGTCACGACGCGCTTGGGGGCGCGCGCATCGTTGCGCCTGTTCGCGGAGGCCGATCACTCCTTTCACGTCGCCGCCCGCACCGGGCGCAAGGATGCCGACGTCAGACGCGAGCTGCTGGATATCCTCGCCGGCTGGACGCTCGATGTGGTCGGCCAGAGCGATTGATCACCCGCTCCGTGCGCGTCCGCGCGCAAGAGCACGGATCACGCCTTCGCTCTCCGTCGTGGCGCCGCCCGGCGCGAGGGCTTGTCGAAGACCATCACTTTTGAGACGAAGGCGTTGACGTCGCGCACATGGGTCAGGCCGCAACCGGCGGCGATCGCGCGAAAGTCTTCCCTGATATAGCCGGTATAGTAGGGCTCGTGGTAATTCTGCGGGAACCGCTCGAGCATGCCGTCGTAATCGGGCTCGTCGCCGATCTGCAGCGAATCGAGCACCACGAGGCGACCGCCGGGCTTGAGCACGCGCGCGAATTCGCCAAACACGATGCGACGCACCTTGGGCGGCAGCTCATGGAACATGAAGATGCTGGTCACCGCGTCGTGGCTCTCGTCCGGCAGCGGGATGGCTTCGCCCTTTGCCACCAGGAGATCGAGCCAGCACTGACATTTCAAATGTCGCTTCGCCTCGGCGATATACGCCTCCGACATGTCGATCCCGAGCGCGGGAAGGCGCGGCCAGGTCTGCTTGAAAAAGTCCAGAAAGCGGCCGGTGCCACAGCCGACGTCGAGAAGCCTGAGACGGCGTTGATCGCGGCCGGCGAATGCCTCGTGCAGCGGCGGCAGCGCCTGTCGCCGCGTGGCATTGGCCGTGCCGTGGAACAGCACTTCCACCTGGGTGTCGTAGCGTCGGGCTGAGTCCTCGGTCATCCAGCCGCCGGACTGAAAGTGGAAATTCTGCAGATAGTAATTGGGCCGCCTGCCACGCGTCTCCTCGCTCAACACTTGCCGATATTCCCGGTTCTCGCGCCGGCGATGGACGTCCGGCAGGTCCTCGAAGAAAAGGCGGGAGCGATTGAGCAGGAGCGGCCAGGAACCGTCGTGCTCCGCGGGCAGGGGATAGATGCCGGCCTCCACATTGGCGAGATCCCGCCGGAACAGCGCGGCCATATCGGCGTAGAGCCGGCGGCGTCCGGGCACCGGGGCATCGGTGCGCGCCGGCAGACGCGCGGTTCGATCGCCCCGCTGGCGCACCGCCGCCGACAGTCGCCGCATCACCAGCCCATGGCCCATATACCAGGCGACGCGCGGCAACTGCGTCGCACCGTAGGCAATACGAGTGGCGAAGCGAGCAACCGGATCAGTCATGGCGCTAACCAACAATGAGCGGTCGGATGACTGCAATATGGGTAGGAACGGGCAGGCGGTCCACCGAAGGTTTGCCGCGCTGACGACGGCGGTCCGCCCCGGCGACGTGCGCGGACGCCTACGGGCATTTGCAGTAGAGACTGCCTGACGCGTCAGTCACGCGGACCGCGAGGGATCCACGCGATCCGCCGTCACCTCTGGAACATTTGGTTGCGAGCGAGGTTGGTTCCCCGAATGGAGGCAACCAATGAACAGTCAACAACCTTCCGGTGTGAACAGCTCGGCATCCGAATCCGTACGATCCGCACAGTCGGCATCGGATCAAGGAGTCCGCGCCAAAGCAGGTGAAGCCGTCTCGCGGCTTGCCGACGTCGCCCAGCAGGCCGGCACGCAAGCCAAGGAAGCCGCGTCCGTGCTGGCCTCCGACGCCAATCAAAAGGCGAAAGGCTTTTTGAATCAGCAGGTCGCATCCGGAGCCGACTTGGCCGGTCACGTCGCCGACTCCGTCCGCTCCGCCGCCGACAACCTCGACCGTAGCGCGCCGCAACTTGCCGATCTGGTGCGCGGCGCGGCTGATCGGGTGGAGGAATTCTCCCGCGACATCCGCGGGCAGTCGGTCGACGAGTTGATGCGCACGGCCTCCGATTTCACCCGCCGGCAGCCGGCGCTGGTCTTCGGCTTGGCCTCGCTCGCCGGCTTCGTGCTCCTGCGCGTCCTCAAGAGCAATCCGCCAAGCAATTCCCGCGCGACCCATCTCGGCAGCGAGCGCGTCGGCGGTTCGAGACAGTTCCATGGCGTATGAACGGTTGCGCAACTCCGGCCTGACTCAGGCCCTGACCGACCTTCTCGCCGATCTCGGCGATCTCGTGCAGAAGGAAATTCAGCTCGCGAAAGCCGAAGTGACGGAGAAGATCACCTCTCGCCTGCGCGCCAGCGTGTGGATGGTCGCTGCCGCGGTCATGGGCTTCATCGCGATTCTGCTGGTCGTGGAAGCCGCCGTCTTCGGCCTTGCGAGCCTGGGGCTGGAGCTCCACTGGGCGTGTTTGCTGGTGGCTGCCGTATTCGCCGCAGGCGGGGCGGCCATGTTCTATCACGGCCGCTCCGTGGCGGAGACTGAACTGCTGCCGACGCGAACGGTCAAACAGATCACACGAGACATCAAGACAGCCA
This sequence comes from Xanthobacteraceae bacterium, assembly GCA_035690995.1. Lineage (GTDB taxonomy): Bacteria > Pseudomonadota > Alphaproteobacteria > Rhizobiales > Xanthobacteraceae > VAZQ01. The sequence continues at coordinate 2,445 of DASSJW010000291.1, read as the reverse complement.
AGGAGCAGCTGACATGAGCCGCTATTCAGACATCGATACATATTCCCAAGCCGGCGATTGGCTGGCGGGAGCGGCGCGCCGCAATCCCGAGGCGCTGCTGTTGCTGGCGGCAGGCGCCTGCCTGCTGATGCGCGGCCGCGGCGCCTCATCATCACGGGCGCCGTCGCGGAGTCCGTACGGCGAGGTCGCTCAGAGCCCGCAAGCGGGCTCCGCTGGGATTTCGTCGAACGGGGGCCGGGCATCATCCAATCTGCGCGACGGTCTGTCGCGCGCCGCCGACACCGCCACGGATTACGCCGCGCAGATCAAAGACCGGGTCTCGGAAACCGCCAGTGCCTATGCCGATTCCGTCTCCGAATTCGCCGATGACGCGCGCCGCAGTGTGTCGGAGCGGTCGGCGCGTCTGGGCCGCCAGGCTCAATCGACGCTGCAAGGCAGCATGGACCGTGTCCTGCGCGACCAGCCGCTCGCGGTGGCGGTCGCCGGGCTTGCCGCTGGTGCAGCGGTGGCTGCGTTGTTCCCCTCGACGGAGATGGAAGGCCGAACGCTCGGAGGCGCGCGGGAGGCTTTGACCGGCGCGGCCGGCAAGGCGGGCGAAATGGTCATGGATGCGGCGGGCAAGGCGAGCGAACGCCTCAAGACCGCAGCGCAGGAGCGAGGCCTGAGCTCTGAGGGCCTGCAAGGGCTGGCGAACGAAGTGGCGGAGACCTTCACCGGGGCGGTTGGCGGCAAGTCGGGTGATCGTGAAAGCGCCAGTTCGGTTGCCAAGAGCAGCAGCGGAGCCAGCTCCCCCGCCACTCAAAGCGGTTACGGTGCGGCCCAGAGCTTCGGCGCCGGACAAGGCAAACGCGACACCAACCGGAGCGCCGACATGGCACGCACGAACACCGAGCCAAGCCGGGGCGGCCGATGAGCGACGCCAATCTGAACGCGCTGGAGCGCGACGTCGAGCAGGCGCGGGCGAGATTCGCCGATGATCTGGCTCGCCTGCGGTCGCCCGTTGCTTTGGCGCGCTTCAAGGACGACGTGTGGGCGGAGGCGCGGGAAACCAAGGACGAGTTGGTCGACAAGACCAAGGAGGCGGCAAAAGACGGGGCGCAGCGCTTTTTGACGGAATTGAAGGAGAGGGCCGCCGCCAATCCCGTTGCCGCATTGGCGATCGGCGCGGGCTTGGCCTGGCGCCTCGTGCACCGGCCACCGGTTGCGACACTGCTCGTTGGAATGGGCGTGGTGGGATTGTTGCGGACGTCGCCGGCGCGCGGTGCGCACCCCTATATGGATCTCCACGACGAGGACCCGAGACTGAGACGCAGCGACGCGGGGCTTGCCGCCCGCGCCGGCGATCTGGCCGAGGTGGTGAAGGAAAAGGTGCAGGATTGGAGCGCCAATGCTGGTGACGTGGCGCGTTCGGCCGCCAGCCAGGTGGCGGAGACTGCCAGCGCGGTGAGCGAGCGCGCGGCGCAGGTCCTGCATGATGCGCGCGACACCGTCACCCGGATGGGAGACAAGGCTGCGTCGATGACGGAGCGGGCGTCCGACGGTCTGCAGGATGCCAACGATGCGGCCCGCCAAACGGTCGCGCAGATGGGAGACAAAACGGCGTCAGTGGCGCGACAGGCGTCGCACGATTTGCAGGATGCAGGCGGCGCCGCGCGCGAGGCCGTTGCCGAGATGGCAGATAAGGCGTCGTCTTTGGCGCAACAGGCGTCCACCAGGGTGTACAACGCCCTTCCCGATCGGGAGGATCGCGATACCTATCTGCTAGGTGCGGCCGCGCTCGCCGTGGCTGCGGCGGTGGGCATCGCCTGTCAGCGCCGCGCCCACCAGGATGACGTCGGCTCGCGTTAACCTCCTAAAGCCAGCGTGTGACGCGCTGGCAATCGCGGGCCGAACACGGCTGCGCCGCATTGAGGGCATCCGTCCGAGCCAATACGGTAGGCCGGCTAGCCCCGGTTTTGATTGCCAACTACAATGATGCGAAATCAACCGTGGGAGGTGTCCATGAAGCGACTGACACTGGTACTGGCTCTCTGCATCATGTCCGGTCCCGCTTTCGCCACCTGCAAATCCGAAGCCGCGGACAAAAAGCTCGCGGGTGCCGCGCTCAAAAGCTTCATGACCAAGTGCGAGCGCGATGCCGCCACCACCTGCGAGGCGGACTCGAAGGAGAAGAAGCTCGCGGGTGCGGCGAAAACCAGCCACATGAAGAAATGCGTGGGCGACGCCGTCGGCATCTAGACGACGCCAATTGCGCACGCAGTTCGGTGGCGCGCGCTCGCGGGATCACGCGGGCGCGGCGTAGCCAGCGCTGTAGCCTGCATTGAGCCTGCCGGCTGTCGCTGCGCGCGTTGACGATGCGCGCCTGTGCGATCGTGCGTCGATTTTTTGCGGGCCGGTCGGTGGCGGCGGCGGTGACAAGTCGCGCTGGAGCCGGTGGCCTCCGAA